>JASHTD010000287.1 GCA_030040725.1 Candidatus Sulfotelmatobacter sp.
ATGTCGTGAGTAAAATCGACCTTCTTCACCACCGGCACATACCGGTAATACGTATAGCGATATCCTTCCTTCACCCACACCGGCTGCTGGGTCAACTGCTGCGCCGATTTCAAATCGTAGGGATAAAGCTTCTTCGGCGTGACGTAGTAATCCGGGTTGGAGTAACCGGCATTCTTCGCCTCCTGCCGCTTCTGCGCCGCCAGGTAGTCCTCGTGCCGCTGATAAAGGATGTAAGCCGCGCGCGCGCCCACTACAATCAATGCCAGCGCCAGCGCGATCTGAATCCGCTTTTTTGCCAGTTCGCTTACCATGAGCAAACTTTATCAGAAGAAGCGCCCGTTCTATTCGACATCAATGCATGATTGGTCATCGGTCGGGTCGACGATCGGATCGAAGGATTGAATTCGGAGTGGACCGAGTAGCATCCAATGATTGCGCTAAACTGATTGAGGCTCGGCGATTCAGGCTCGAAATCAAGCCAGGTCTGCGCACCCGCTAAACTCGATTCCGGGAATTCGCCGCAAAAGGAAACCGAATGCCAACCCTTACAGAGCAGGACGTTTTGAACGCGCTGAGAAGCTGCTACGACCCCGAAATTCCGGTCAACATCGTCGATCTCGGTCTTATTTATGGCGTAACTTTCTCGCCGGTAGCAGACGAAAAACAAGATGTGACCGTCGAGATGACCTTAACCGCGCAGGGTTGCCCCGAGCACGTCAACATCAGCGCGCAGGTGAAATCACGGCTCGAGCAGTTGCCCGGCATTCGCAACGCGAGCGTAAATGTGGTTTGGACTCCCGCGTGGACTCCCGAGCGCCTCAGTCCCGACGCCCGGAGACAACTGGGTATTGAATAAGCCGCGCGGCTATACTCCCAATTCGCCCCAATCCAGCGAAGTTTGATCCGCGATTCGCCGGCCGGCGCGCTCGGCCATTTCCATCATCTTCATGCCACGTTCGAAGTAGTCCGGCAGCGACCTTCGCACCCGGTCGAATTTCTCCGGATATTCCGACGCCAGAACCGCCAGCCCAACTCCGGTAGCCAGCACGCCGGCAGCATACCTGCTTTTCAAGAATAAAACCGTCGCAGCCCCGATTGAGCCCGCCACCACCGCTTTCTTCCACGCTTCCATATTTCTCCTGCGAAATTTCATTGCCATTTTACTCCCGAAGTATTTAATCAGTCCTATTTCCGATGCCGGTTCCGCACGCAGTGTTGTCGTTCGGCACCCGTGCATAAAACTTCCTCCTTGACAGCCTGATCCCACTTCGGTAGCATTACAAAACCGACCGACCGGTCGGTTCTTGAGCACTTTTACCGATTCTGAGGAGGAGCTTACCCGTGGCCACCATTTTTTATGAGCACGACGCCAATCCCAATGCCCTCAAGAGTAAAACCATCGCCATCCTAGGCTACGGCAGCCAGGGACACGCCCAGGCTCAGAACCTGCGCGACAGCGGCGCCAAGGTGATTGTCGGTCTTGAGCCGAACCGTCCGAGCGCGCAGCAGGCTAGGGCCGACGGTATGGTGGTTGTGGCTCCGGATGAGGCCGCAAAACATGGCGACTGGATTCACATGCTCACTCCGGATGAGACGCAGGCCGCAGTGTATGAAAAATACATCCAGCCGTATTTGCATCCGGGAAAGATTCTGGGCTTCTCGCACGGCTTCAGCATTCATTTCAAGACGATTGTGCCGCCGAAGGACGTGGACGTCGTGATGATCGCGCCCAAGTCGCCGGGGCATTTACTCCGCCGGGTATATGCCGAAGGGCGCGGTGTGCCCTCTCTGATTGCGGTGAGCCAGGATGCAAGTGGCCGTGCACACGAACTGGCGTTGGCCTACGCTCACGGTATCGGATCGACGCGCGCGGGCGTGCTGCAAACCACATTCAAAGAAGAAACCGAGAGCGATCTGTTTGGCGAGCAGGCGGTGCTCTGCGGAGGGTTGACCTCGCTCATTAAAAAGGGATTTGAGACTCTGGTCGAAGCGGGATATGCGCCGGAAATCGCCTATTTCGAGTGCCTGCACGAGATGAAGCTCATTGTTGACCTGATTTATGAAGGCGGCCTGGGGCGCATGCGGTATTCGATTTCGAACACCGCCGAATATGGCGATCTGACTCGCGGAGAGAAAGTCGTGGGCGATGAGACGCGGGCAGCGATGAAGAAAATCCTGGCCGACATTCAGGGTGGCTCTTTTGCGCGGGAATGGATTAAAGAGAACAACGACGGCGGATACAACTTCGCCGCCATGCGAGAGAGTGAGCAGCGGCATCCGATTGAGATTGTCGGAGCGCAGTTGCGCGGGATGATGAGCTGGCTGCCGGGGAAAGAGGCGAAAAAGCCGGCGGAGGCGCCGAAGGCCGCTGAGAAGACAAAGAAAGATATGAAGCAGGCTGTGAACGCATAGAGCGCAGTGGTGACGGCAGGGATCCTTCGACTGCGCTGTCATTCGCTACCGCGAATGACACCTTCGCTCAGGATGACAAGAACAGAAGCAATGGAGCTTAGTCAGAGTGCTTAAAGGGGCCGAAATCGTTTTGCAGTGCATGCGGGCCGAAGGGGTCGATCTGGTGTTCGGCTACCCCGGCGGCGCGATCATGCCTCTTTACGACGCGCTCGACGGCAGCGGCGTGCGCCATGTGCTCACTCGACATGAACAGGGAGCGGTATTTGCCGCCGAAGGCTACGCGCGCGTAACCGGAAAAGTAGGCGTAGCCATGGCGACAAGCGGGCCAGGCGCGACGAATCTTGTAACCGGCATCGCCGATGCCAAGATGGATTCAGTCCCATTGGTCTGCATTACGGGCCAGGTTCGCACGGCGATGATCGGAACGGACGCCTTTCAAGAGACGGACGTTTTCGGCGTCACTTTATCGCTGACGAAATGGAGTCGGCTGGTACGCAGCATTGACGAAATTCCCGACGTGATCGCAGAGGGATTTCATTGGGCGCGCAGTGGACGGCCGGGCCCCGTTGTAATCGACATCCCAACCGACATTTTGAAGGCGAAAAAAGAATTCTCCGGCCCCGTGAAGTTTGCTCCGCACGCACGCCCTTGCGACGCTCGCGCCGAAGGCGCGTTCAGCGACACGATCGTTGCCCTGCTGCAGCGGGCATCGCGGCCGGTCGCCTTGGTCGGCGCGGGAGCGAAGCTTTCGGAAGCAGTGCCGGAATTGCGGCAACTTCTGGATCATTTGAATATTCCGACGTTCGCCACGGTCCACGGGCTGGGCGCTGTTCCTCCGGAATCTCCTTATTACCTGGGCATGGTCGGGATGCACGGCACGCGCGCGGCCAACACTGCCTTACATGAGACTGACCTGCTTTTGGTTTTTGGAGCACGGCTCGATGACCGGGTCACCGGCGATCCTACGCGCTTTGCGCCGCACGCGAAGATCGTTCACTTCGAAATCGATCCGGCGCAACTGGATCGGGTCCGCGCTTGCGAAGTTCCGGTAATCGGTAATCTCGCCGATACGATTCCCGCCTTTTACACAGAACTAAGGCGCGCTTCCCTGCCCGATTGGAGCGCGTGGCGCGGAGTTGCCTGCGGTATTGACCGCGCCGAGCCCGACCCTCGAGGCCTGGCGCAGCCTACCATGCGTTTCCTCGACGAACTTTTTAGTCGCCTGCCGGAAGACAGCATGGTCATTGCCGACGTTGGGCAGCATCAGATGTGGGCAGCGCAGCGTTATCGATCGTCTTCTCCGCGCGGATTCATCACTTCCGGCGGGCTGGGAGCGATGGGCTTTGCTCTGCCAGCTGCAGTCGGCGTGCAACTGGCGAAGCCGCAGACTTGCGTGCTCTGTGTCTCCGGCGACGGCGGGTTTCAGATGAACATTCAGGAACTGGCCACGGTTCATCGTCTCGGGCTGCCGATAAAAATGGTGATCGTGGATAACAAATATCTGGGCATGGTCCGGCAGTGGCAGCAGCTTTTTTACGAGCGCAATTATGCCGAGACCGATTTAAGCGACAATCCGGACTTTGTGGAAATTGCCCGAGCTTACAAAATCCATGGCTGCAGGCTCAACGAGGCGGCGATGGAGGAGTTTCCGGTATCGGCGGAGACAGGAGATTTAATCGAAAACTTTCTGCGCTCTCCTCAGCCGGAGTTGCTGGTGTTTGATTGCCATCCCGAAGCGAACGTCTACCCGATGGTTCCGGCAGGCGCAGCGCTTTCCGAGATGGTGTTTGAGGACAAGTGAACAAGATTGAGTAATTGGGAAATTTAGTAATTGAGTAATTTTAAGAGCCTTAGCTCCATTGCTCCCGCAATTACAAAATTACTCAATTACACAATTACCGAATGTCGGGAGAACGGACATGCAAGTCTTTTACGTTCGCTATCGCAATACACAAGGCGCGCTGATGCGCATTCTCAACGCGGTTTCCCGCCGGGGACTTGACCTGACCACCGTGCACGCCGAGTACTCGGGGCAGGACCACGTTGCCACCATGCTGCTCGAGGTCACTCAAAAACAGGTCGGGCAACTGTATCGCGAGTGGTATGCGATTGTGGATGTAACCGAGGTTCGTTCCACTGCCGCGCGCGGGCACGAAGACGCGGCATGGGCGCATCATCCGCCGACTTCCGAGACAGTGGCGCAGCAAGCGGCGCGCGCGGCCTTAGCATAGCGGTTTGGCGAAGATCCGGTTTCGGTTCGACATGTGTCAGCAGCATGAACGCTCCCTGGGTAAGCGTCATGCGATTGGGGAACCTGCAGTTGGGTTGCATTGGTCTCCTGGCCACTCGTCCAGTGCGGGTTCCCCGTTTTTCAGACGGCAGGGTCCCCGACAAACCGTCTTGTCATTTTCATTGTTTTCACTTCGCTTCTCGCCGTTGTCGTTCCTGCACTATCTCTTCATCTTCTTCCTTTTTGTCTGTTCGCCGCCGACAATGCCGAATTCGCTTCTGATATAACGTCTGCTTAAACTGTAAATAGGAGTTTTCGCAATCATGGATCTTAAACATCGCAGCCGCGGCATCACCGACGGGCGCGACCGGGCGCCGTCGCGTGCCATGTTCAAAGCCATCGGCTTTACCGATGACGATCTGCGCAAGCCTCTGATTGGCGTGGCCAATACCTGGATCGAAACCATGCCATGCAACTTTCACCTGCGGCGGCTCTCGGCGAAAGTGAAAGAAGGCATTCGCGCCGTGGGAGGCACGCCGATGGAATTCAATACCATCGCAATTTCTGATGGCGAAACCATGGGCACCGAGGGTATGCGGGCGTCGCTGGTGAGCCGCGAGCTGATTGCGGATTCGATCGAACTGGTTTGCCGAGGACAGTTATTTGACGCGGTGGTTTGTGTGGTGGGATGCGACAAGACGATTCCCGCCGCAGCGATGGCGCTGGCCCGCATGGATCTTCCTGGGCTGGTGCTCTATGGCGGCACGATCGCTCCAGGCAGTTACAAGGGAAAAGACGTCACCATTCAGGATGTGTTTGAAGCCGTGGGAGCAAATGCCGCAGGGAAACTTTCGGATCAGGAACTGCATGATCTGGAAGATGTGGCCTGCCCGGGAGCGGGCGCCTGCGGCGGGCAATACACCGCGAACACGATGTCGACCGTCATGGAGATGATTGGGCTTTCTCCTATGGGTTTCAACAGCGTACCGGCCATGGACGCGAAGAAAGATCAGGTGGCGTTCGATTGCGGCAAGGCGGTGATGAATGCTTTGCAGAAAGCGATTCACCCGCGGGAGATCCTCACGCGCCATGCGTTTGAAAACGCCATCGCATCGGTGGCCGCGACCGGTGGATCGACCAACGCCGTTCTGCACCTGCTGGCGATTGCGCGCGAAGCAGGAGTCGATTT
>JASHTD010000288.1 GCA_030040725.1 Candidatus Sulfotelmatobacter sp.
CGCTCCGCTTCCAGGCGCTTTTTGATGTCCGAATCATTTTCAATTTGAACAAAGTTCGTGGCCATAAAGGTCCTCCGGTATCGCGCTGAATGTTGGGATTATTTGACAAGGAGTGGCGGACACACGAGATGAACGCCGACAGGGTACAGAAGGGACGCACCTACGGATCAGAGAAGAACACCTGCGCGGGCGGGAGATCGTCCGCATCACCTCTGACATGCATACTAACTGCATCCGAACTCCAATAAGGGGGTTAGGAGGTTCGAAGTCTACACCGGCGGAACAACAGAAAGTTCCGTAGGCGCCGGATTGCATCTGATGCGGTTTGGATGTACACCACGCGCTCATCAGTTGCTTACAAGTTTCCCCAGTTCCCGACGAAGTGCAGCCCAATGCTTTTTACGTTTCTAGCAGAAACCGCCATGCCAGTTCAAGGGTATTACTCGCACTACGGCTTTACAAATTATGACATTCCCGAAGAGGCAATAGGTTGCAGTTTGTTATTTTATTTTCATATCTCTGCGATTCATGTTTCCTTTGAGCCGAAGCGCGCGCGCAACATTTCATTGATGGCGAGTTGAGGATTCTCATGACGCTTGTCACAACCCCCAATTATTCAGCGATGCTGGCAGTCGCTTTGGCAGAAGCGCGCAAAGGGCTGGCGGAGGGCGGCGTTCCGATTGGCGCAGCAATCTTCGATCAGAGCGGCAAACTCGTCGGCTCAGGCCACAACCGGCGGGTGCAGAATGGAGATCCCTCGGCGCACGGTGAAACCGATGCCTTCCGCAACGCCGGGCGCCAGCGCAGCTACCGCGAGCTGATCATGGTCACCACGCTCGCCCCGTGCTGGTACTGCAGTGGCCTGATCCGGCAATTTGGCTTCGGGACGGTGATTGTAGGCGAGAGCCGGAACTTCCAGGGCGGAATCGAATGGCTGCGATCGCTGGGAGTGAACGTGGTCGATCTCGATTCTGCCGAGTGTGTAGCGATGCTGGGCGAATATATTCGTTCGAATCCGGAAATCTGGAACGAAGACATCGGCGTGGACTAGAGTCTCAAGACTCGCTCGGGAATTTGCCGTGGGCGGCTTCATCTCTTTGCCGATGCGGGCTGCGTCGCTTTCCAGCGACGCACCATGTATCCTATCGGCTCATCTGCACGGTTTCCGACATGCAAAATCCTTTCATGGCGCGGGCTATTCAGCTTTCTCTGGAGAATGTCGCTTCGGGACTGGGCGGACCATTCGGCGCAGTCATTGTCAAAGATGGAGCGGTAATTGCCGAGGGCGCGAATCGAGTCACTTTGACCAACGATCCCACGGCGCACGCGGAGATGCTCGCCATCCGCGCAGCCTGCGCAAAACTCGGTACTTTTGATTTGCAAGGCTACGAAATCTACGCCTCTTGCGAGCCCTGTCCGATGTGCCTGGGCGCAATTTACTGGGCACGTTTATCGCGGGTCTACTTCGCCGCTGTCGATGCCGACGCTGCAAAGGCAGGATTCGATGATTCCTGGATCTATGGCGAACTTTCGCTGCCGATTGGGCAACGGAAAATTCCCATGATTCAGATGATGCGCGAAGAGGCGCTGGCCGCGTTCCACGCGTGGCAAAAAAAGGCGGACAAGATTGCCTACTGAAACCACCAAGTCGTCGACGATTTCTCCGGCGGAGAAATCGCTGCTCGATCGTTATTTCCGGCTCTCCGAAAATCGAACCTCTGTTAAGCAGGAAATGCTTGGCGGCCTGACGACGTTTGTCACGATGGCATACATCATCGTGGTAAATCCGCAGATTCTTTCGCAGGCGGGCATGCCGGCGGAGGGTGTGGTGTTTGCGACCTGCGTTTCCGCCGCGGTCGCATCGCTGGTGATGGGCCTGTATGCGAATTACCCGATCGCGCTGGCTCCGGGAATGTCGCTGAATGCGTACTTCACGTATTCGGTGTGCATCTCGATGCACGTCCCGTGGCGCACGGCGCTCGCGGTGGTGTTTTTTTCCGGCGTTCTTTTTCTGTTGCTGACCGTCACCCGAGTGCGCGAACAGATCGTCAACGGAATTCCCGAGTGCCTGAAGCACTCGACCGCGGCGGGAATCGGAATGTTCATTGCGTTCGTGGGGCTGCGAAACGCAAAGCTGGTGGTGGCGAATCCGGCAACATTTGTTGGGCTCGGCAGCTTCGGCGATAAGGAAGTGCAAATCGCATGCATTGGCCTGGTCTTGATGCTGATTCTGATTGTTCGAAAAGTTCGCGGCGCGATATTGATCGGGATTGTCGGCGCGGCCCTGCTCGGCATGGTTCGCGGAATGGCCCAATGGCCGAGCGCAATCTTCTCGCTGCCGCATCCCTCTTCCACGTGGCTGCAACTTGATTTTCGCGGGGCGAGCCGCCTGGGCCTGCTCGAAATTCTTTTCGCATTTCTGTTCGTCGATCTCTTCGACAACGTGGGCACGCTGGTGGGGGTCTGTGAGCAGGGTGGATTCGTCAAAGAGGGGAAAATTCCCCGGGTTGGCCGGGTTCTGGTGGCGGATGCGCTGGGAACCATCGTCGGTTCGCTGACCGGAACTTCAACGGTTACGAGTTACATCGAGAGCGCAGCGGGAGTCGCCGCGGGAGCTCGCACCGGCTTGAGCAACATCGCAGTTGCGACACTCTTTCTGCTTGCGACCTTCTGTTCTCCGCTGGCGACGGCCATTCCTGCTTATGCGACCGCGCCGGCGCTGATTCTGGTGGGCGTGCTGATGACTCAGTCGATTTCGCAGATCGCGTGGCACGATTTCAGCGAGGCGGTGCCGGCGTTCATCACCATGCTGGCGACGCCGCTCACTTTCAGCATCGCAACCGGACTCAGCCTGGGCTTGATTTCTTTTACTCTGGTGAAAATCGCCGCCGGAAAATTGCGCGAGATCACGCCGCTGATCTGGATTCTGACCATCTTGTTCGTTCTTCGCTACATTTACCTGGCGGCGGCCTAAGGCGTGCGCGTTTGCACACAAAAAAGCCACGCTCGGGGAGGCGTGGCCTTGCAAACGACGAAGGGCGAACTTACCAACCGCAAATCAATGAAGCGCGAGCCTACGCGGCGGCCTGCTCGCGATATGCCGGAACAAAAAACTCGGCTACAAAATCTTCGTACTTCGTTCCCGTGGTGTTGCGTTCACTGCGAGGCTCAAGCGCGTGCATGTAGCCGGAGTTGAGCGCTTTCGCCATTTCGAGAATGAGTCCGGCAAGGTCATCCGATAAGCCGGCCTGCACCAGCGCCGGCCGGACTTGTTCATCCGGAGCCTGAACATATTTGAGATCAGCCTTGCCGATGGCTTTGCCGATGATACCGGCAACTTCTTCGTAGCAGATATCGCGCTGCCCTTGCAACTCGCGAGTCTGTTTGCCTTTGAAGTCAAGGCGCAGCAACTCGTCGGCTGCGGCTTTGCCAATATCGCTGCTGGCGATCATTGGGAGCTTGAGATCGGAGCGGACCGGGCCGACGGCCAATCCCATTTTTCGGATCGGCGCGACCTGGGACAAAGTGTTCTCCATGAAATAACCGGCCCGCAGATGCAGGATGTTCGCGCCCTCGATCTGATTGAGCTTTTGTTCGAGGTTGTGCAGGCCGACGACTGGACCGGTCGAGCTCGGTTTATCGGCTCCGATGCTGCTGAGCGAAACAATATTCTTGACTCCGGCGTCGCGCACAGCTTTGGCGATGGCGTCGCTCGCGCGCTCCTGAAACCCGCGGTAGTCGTTGGTAGTGGTGTTCGGTGGGATCAAAATGTAAGCGGATTCGACTCCCTGAAACGCCCGCGTAAGAGATTGCGCGTCGATGACATCGGCGGTGAAAGCTTCGCCGCCTTTATTTGCGAGAAGTTGAAGGTGATCGGCATTTCTGCCCACAACGCGGACTTTCTTGCCGCTGGAAAGAAGACTGTTGGCTACGACGTGGCCGGTGTTGCCGCTGGCTCCAAGTACGACGTACATACGCGCCTCCATTTCCAGACTTGGATGCTGCGGGCGAAGTTTGGATTCCACTCAGAAGGGCAGGCTTTTGAGGCAAAGTTCACGCGCAGTGGAAACCATGTGCATTCAAACCGCATGATCCCACTCTTCGCCAAGAGCAGGCGAAAAGGTGAGGCAACCTGCCTATTTGCAGAGTCGGAAAGCCTCACGACTTCTTCCGCGGCTTGAGCGATTCCCAATCTTCGTCGCTGAGGGCGCGGCCGAGATTGCTGAATTCTCCTGCGCCTTGCAGAAACTCTCCGCCATCCATGCGGATGACTTCGCCGTTGATGTAACTGGAGCCATCGCTCACGAGAAAAGCCGCAAGATTAGCCAGTTCTTCGGTCGTGCCGAAGCGGCGCAGAGGAATGCGTTCGCGCGCGATGGGCTCGAGCTTGGGAAGCGGCAGCACGCGCGAGAAAGCTCCCTGCGTAGGAATGGGGCCGGGCGCGATGGCATTGAGGCGAATGCCGCGATTGCCCCACTCGACCGCGAGACTGCGGGTCAGCGCCTCGACTCCGGCTTTCGAAACTGCAGACGGCACCACGTAAGCCGAGCCAACTGGCGCGTAGGTCGCCGAGATGCTCAACACCGTGCCTGAATGTTTTTCTCTAAGCCAGCGGCGGCCGCAAGCCATGGTGCAGTGCAGCGTGCCCATAAGCACGATGTTGATGACGGATTCCCAGGCGCGCGGAGAAAGTTCCTCGGTGCGGGCGATGAAATTGCCGGCGGCGTTGTTGACGAGAATATCGAGCGGAGCCTCCTGCCAGATCGAATCGATCATGGCCTCGACCGCATCGCGATTGCGCACATCGCAGGGAATCGCGTGGATGAGGGCTTTCGCCTTTTTGGAGCCGCCGGCACCGGGAAGCCTGGCCTGGGAAAGATTGACTTGAGAAAGCTCGGCGGCGGTTTGTTCGAGAACTTCTTCGCGGCGGCCGCAGATGTGGACCGCAGCGCCAAGTTGCAGAAAGCGGCGGGCCATCGCCTTGCCCAGCCCGGTGCCTCCGCCGGTGATGAGGACGCGCTTATTGGAGAGCAGATCGGAAGTGAACATGGGGACATTGAGTAATTGGGTAATTGAAAAGAAGACCGGTGCCGATTCTCAAAGCTACGATATCAATTACACAATTACCAAATTACACAATTCCTCATACACAATTACTGAATTAAGCGCTGCACGCAACCCGGAAGCCGTAATCGGCGTATTGAAATTCCGGAGGAATGCTGGAACGGGCTGAGCAACGCGACACTTTCACATGATGCCGCCAGGATCCGCCGCGCGATGCCTTGCGCGCTCCCTTTTGTGAAATCGGTTCCGCACCGCGCGGATTGCGATCGGGTGAGACCGCGTAGTAATTCGCGTCGTACCAATCGCTGCACCATTCGTGGATATTGTCGCACATGTTGTAAAGGCCGAAAGCATTCGGCGCATACCGCGCAACGGGTTCGGGACCGGTTTGCCAGCGCATGGCGTACTCGGGCAACGATTGCGGGGGTTCATCGCCCCAGGGGAAATTCTTCTGTTCCAGATCACCGCGAGCTGCGCGCTCCCACTCAGCTTCAGTGGGAAGCCGGTAGGCGCGGCCAGTTTGCGCGGCCAGCCACGAACAATAGCGCTCGGCCTCAAACCATGAAACCGCCGCGACCGGTTGCCGCGGATGGTTGAAATTCTGATCTTGCCAGAAAGGAGGCGCGGCCGAGCCGGTGGATTTCAGAAAGCGCTCGTATTCCGCGTTGGTGACTTGCGTCGACGCCAGAAGAAAACTATCGACCCAGACGCGATGAACCGGTCGCTCGCAATCCTGGCCGGAAGCCGATCCCATGAGAAACCACGCTTCCGGAATCTGAATCAGACGCGGTTCGAATGGACCGTCAAGTGCCAATTCCCGGGGAGCGGATTGTCGAAGGTGCGAATGGGCGGTTGCCATGGTTCCGGTGAATTCAACGATTGAAGTTACTATACGGCCAGAATACATCTAGCCGCGATGGTCCGACGGACGCGCCAGCCACTTCAGCATCATGTTCACCAGGCTGAGTAGAATCGCGCCGATGAGCGCGGCGCCGAAACTGCGCACGTGAAAGCCGGGCGAGAGCAGCGCCGACGCCAGTTCGAGCATGAGAGCGTTGATAACGAACCAGAAGAAACCGAGCGTCAGGAGGGTGAGCGGAAATGTGAGAATTTTGAGCAGCAGCCC
>JASHTD010000289.1 GCA_030040725.1 Candidatus Sulfotelmatobacter sp.
TCGGTGAGATATTCGCGGCGCAGATCGTCTCGCGTGTAGCTCGCAAGAGGAACTCCAGGATATCCCCGCTGCTGCGAACAGTAATGCACTAAGCCATCTTCACAGATATACAAATAGCGCGCTCCGGCGCGGCACCGCCAATCGTTCGGCAGGCCTTGCGCAATGTTGTCCTGAAAAGCGTTGATGCGGGTAAAGCTGCGCTTCTCCATCGACTTCATCTCGTGATAGATTCGGCGCTCTTCTTCGCCCAGCGGCTGCAGTTGCCCGCTGCCGTCGTGAATGATCCCGATGGTTGAGCTGAAGCCCAACTCGATCGCGCGCTTTCCTATCGTCAAGGCATCCTGCGGGTGCGCGATTCCGCTGCCGACCACAGAATTGATATTCACGTGAAAGTCAGCGTGCTCGGCCAGTAGTTGCAGCTTCTTGTCGAGCACCTTCAAACTCTTCTTCGAAACATCATCCGGGTTTACATTATCGATGGAAATCTGCAGCCACTCGAGACCGGCGCGGTTCAGACTCTTGATTCGCTCGGCAACTAGGAGATAACCGTTCGTGATCAATCCGGCGATCATGCCGTTGGCGCGAATGCGGCGGATGATCTCATCGAGGTCGGGATGAAGCAACGGTTCGCCGCCAGAAATCGTAATCACGGATGTTCCCAGCGCCCCCAGTTTGTCGACGCGGCAAAACATCTCTTCGGTCGGTACGGGCTTCGAGAAATCATCGAACTCGTTGCAATACGTGCAGGCAAGATTGCACCGGCGCACGGGAATGATGTGCGCCAGGAGCGGATGCTCGGTCGAGGCTAGAGCACGCGCGGCCATGGCAGCTCCGCGCAAATTGCGGTGCAACGCTTTGGCGCGGCGGCGTGCAGTTGTCACTAACGATGGCATGAATTTGACTTGCTTCTATTACATCACGGATACGGCACCAGTGCAGATTTGAGAACATCCTTCGGCACATTTCTACGTGCGAATGGAGACGATTGCCGAGTGGAGTGCTCGTCCAAGGAGGCCGTATTTTGCCGTCATGCGCCGATGCATTCATGCCCTGCATATTGCAATATCTTTAGCGCAGGCAGCGCGAACTCCTCCTGTATCAGCACGTAATCGGTGTCGTAGGTCGAGACGGCGAAAATTGGAATTCCATTCTTGGACAACGGCTCGATGAACGACAGCAGCACTCCGGTTTGCGAGAAGGGAAACGGGCCTTCCAGTTTCAGACAAATCCAGCGCGGGCTGGGCTTAGCGCTCCTCGGAATATTCTCGACCCGACAAACGATGGAGAGCTCGTCAGGCGTTCGAGTAATCGAGATGAAATCACCATTTCCCTCACAATCGGGGATGGCCGCATTCGGCGCAAGGCGGACGACGGCATAGATGCCGGAAAGTTTACGGAACTTCAATTTCTGCGGCATATATCGGAATGTGCGACAACTGTCATCCTTCCACCGCCTTGCGCACAGCCGATCGTGCCAGCAGCCTTGTCGAATCCAGAGTGGGCAGAGGCGATGACTCCGGCGTCACCAGCAGGGGAATCTCCGTGCAGCCGAGGACGACGGCATCACAGCCCTGCTCCTGCAAGGAGCGAATCACTTCCACGTAATATGCCAGCGACCGCGACAGAAACTGGGCATTCACCAGTTCGTCCATGATGATCTGGTCGAGGCGCTCGCGCTGTTCTTTCGTGGGAACGCGATACTCGATGCCCGCAGCCTGCAAAGCCTCGGGGTAAACTGGCCCCTCCGTGAGGTACTTTGTGCCGAGCACTGCCAGTCGCTTGAAGTTCCGCAGTTGCGCTTCCTTTGCCACTTCCCTCGCAATGTGCAGCCACGGACGCGGCGAGCGGTGCTCCACCAAATCGAAAGCCCGGTGAATGGTGTTGTCGGGGCAGATCAAGAAATCAGCGCCGGATCGAGCCAATTTCTCCGCCGAAGACATCATCAACTCGGCTACGCCTGCCCAATCGTTGGCGCGTATGTGCACCATATACCTTGCCAGTGAATGCGAGTGTAGAGAGACTTCGGGATGATCATGCGGACCCAGCATCTGTGCGCCTTCGAGTGAGATGGTGCGGTAGCAGAGCGCGGCTCCTTCGGTGCTGCAGGCGACAATGCCGATGCGTAGCATTCTGGGTCAGTCCTCGAAAGGATAATCCGGGCAGGCCTGAATTGGCTCCAGGGATCCTTCGACTTCGCTCAGGATGACAACCCTGGCTGGTTATCTCGCTGCCGCCGCGTCGAACAGGTTCAGAAATTCACACTTTTTCTCCGCCGGCAGAAACGAGGCTTCGAATGAATTGCGCGCGAGTTCGCGCATGTGCTCGTCAGTGAATCCAAAGGTTTGCTGTGCGATCTGATATTCGCGCGCAAGCGTGGTCCCGAACATGGCCGGATCATCGCTGTTGAGCGTAATCATGAGACCGTGCTCGAAGTAGCTTTTGGCGGGATGGTCATTGAGGTTCGGGCATAGCCCTGTACGCAGATTGCTGGTTAGGCAGATTTCCACAGGAACCTGCCGCTGCGCCAGCTCTTCAACCAGATCGGGATCGTGAAATGCACTGAGCCCGTGCCCAATGCGCTCAGACCGCAGATTCAATGCGCCCCAAACCGATTCTGGCGATCCGGTCTCGCCCGCGTGGGCTGTGAGCCTCATGCCATGATCGGCGGCCCAGGCATAACAATCGCGAAAGAGTTCCGGAGGCCCTTTCTGCTCATCGCCACCGATGCCGACTCCAATCACACCGCGATCATGATAACGAACCGCCAACTCAAATACTGTCTGCGCTACTTCCGCGCCGAATTGCCGGACGGCATCGAAAATCCACAGCAGCGAAACGCCGAAATCGTGTTCGCCCCGCAAACGGCCTCGATCCAGCCCTTCGAATATCGCTTCAAAATTCTGCTTCCGCCAAAAGCAGACTCCCACCGACACATATACTTCGGCGTGCAGAACATTCTCTTCTTTCAGGCGCTGCATCAGGCGATAGGTGATGAACTCGTAATCTTCCGGCGTGCGCAGGTGTTCAGTAATGTTTTTGAAGGCGAGCAGAAATCC
>JASHTD010000290.1 GCA_030040725.1 Candidatus Sulfotelmatobacter sp.
ATTTTTCCCAGTGGATCGGCGGAGTGTTCCACAATCACGTCCTGGCGTCCAACGTACGTAAAGTCGAACAACGCTACAGACTCGGCCACACACGCGACTTGTTTAGCGCGCTGGCCGAAACAATCCAGGAACGGTACGAGATATTCCCCGAATATGATCAACGGAGCAAACAACGGTCACGCATCCACCTGCAGCCATTTTACAGCAAAACATCGTCTCAGAACCGGTCCTCCAGTAGACATTGGCCAGGCTGAATGCCCTTTCGCTCCAGAACAATGGAATTATTATCGCTTCCTCTGTAACGATCGATTGAATCCGACTAGTTAACGGCCCATGCGATTGGTGATCGTGATCACCACCTTTTCGCTTCACATCCCGTATGGGGGAGGAAGCGCTGCGGGCATGAGCCTCGCATCTTGAGAGTGAGTCAATAGGTCGGCTACGATTTTTTGCGGCACATATGCGAGACGTGCTTCGCGGCTCCATCGTGCTAGGCCTATGTACGGCACAAGATTCAACTGCGTCCTCGAGAGCACGGTCTTCCCTGCCCGATTGGGCCCAATGATGGTAAGAGTCGCTTCCATGGACCTCGAAGCTAAGGCTGCGAATGATGGAACGCTTTTCGAGTGTCACATCCAAATTCGCCAGAGATAGAATCACTTTGCTCATACGAGTAGCCTGATTGCCCGACTGTCGCACTCGCAAGACAAATACGCGACAAATTATGGATGATCGCCCTGCAACCCGCAGAGTGATGTGCATCACAGCAGATCGGCTTGCAAAGACAGACGATAGGCAGGATTTGAGAAGTCATGAGCTCGGGGTGGGTTATGCGTTATTTCGTTCTACTCGCAATCCTTATCTTTGCGGCATCGGCTGCACTCGCCGGACACCAAGCGCCACCGCAGCAGCCTCCCTTTCGGCCGGACTGGCCGGACTATATTCCGTCTGGCGCGGTCATGTACGCGCAAACGTGCTCGTCGTGCCATGGCGTAGATGCCAAGGGTCACGGTCCTGTCGCTGCTGCAATGAAGACGTCTCCTCCCGATCTCACGACTATCTCGAAACGCCACGGCGCGAAGTTTCCCCGCGACTACGTGACTTCCGTGATCCTGGGTGGGACCAATATTTCCTCTCACGGCCCCGCCGACATGCCGGTGTGGGGGCCCATATTTCAGTTTCTTGACAAGACCAATAAACAGGCCGTGCTTCGGCGAGTGAAGAACTTGTGCGACTACCTGGAATCGCTGCAGCAACAGTAGGACGAGCAGGAAATCGAATGGATGATCGACAATGAAAGTTCTTCTAGCAACAGATTTTTCAGAATCCTCTCAAGCAGCGGTCGAATCCGCAAAATCGTCACCGTGGTCACAAGGCGCACACATTCGACTTGTTCATTCGATCGACCTATTTCGATTTACGCTGGAACTGGCGACCCTGAACGAAATGAAAAGTTTCAGCGCAGAAACGCTTGATAGAATCGCGTCTGGATTGCGGCGGCCCGGATTGTGCGTCACTACGGAAGTCATCGTGGACAACCCGCGCGATGCCATTTGCGGTTTAGCCAAAAAGTGGAGCGCCGATCTGATTATCGTTGGTTCGCATGGACGCGGTACTTTGGGGCGATTGCTTCTCGGAAGCGTTGCGCAGTCAGTATTGCGATCCGCGCCTTGTAACGTAGAGATTGCGCGGCCAGTCCCAAAATGTGAGGAGGACTGCCAGCGAACAGCGGTGTTGATCGCTACGGATGGCTCTGAATATTCAACCGCGGCTGTACGCTTCGCGGGATCTCGTCCGTGGCCGAACGAGCCTGAATTTCGGCTGATATCGGTAGTTCCACTCGTTACGCCGCTTGTCGATGCAAGTACGACCTACCTACACTCAAGCGAACTTGCAAAAGAGATGATTGCTTTGCGAGAGAGGCAGGAGCGTCAGGCCACGAGTGCAATCGCCCGCGCCAGGGCCCTTTTGGGGGAAGTCGACGCGAGCCAAATCGAATCAGCTGAGACCGTATGCGACGATCCAAGGAGGGCCATACTTGCAGAGGCAAAGCGATCTCACGCCACGCACATCGTTGTGGGATCGCACGGTTGGCATGGCCTGGATCGCATTTTGATTGGGAGCGTCTCCGAATATATTGCGACTCACGCGACCTGTTCTGTGACCGTTGTCAAGGCTGCACAACAAAAACAAACGTAGCGAGCCTGCAAGCGCGCTTTTCGTCTCTTTAGAGTCGCAATCATTAACGAAATTCGATGAGCCGAGTTTAAAGCTCCATTAACGCAATTCACTCTGCGTCCTGCCGCGAAGCCAACCGGCAATCCCGCCAGCATCGTCAAGCCGATTCGATGCTTCGCCACTAATCACCCGTACGTCGGCATTCTTTGATCGCGCGAGGTCCAAAACTGCCTCGCGCAGGTCTAAAGAACGTCTCTCTCTGTGGCAAACCGAACACACGGGATCGGAGGAACGATTCATTTGGCCGCATTCCGGGCACTCACGCATTTCGCCGTTAAGATGGTCCGACAAGAGAACTGTGCCAACTCTGCCGTGCTGGAGCTGCGCAAACGTCTCATCGACTCCTACCACTGCATGCTCCGCATCATCGAGCGCTTTACTGACAATTTCGGCTTCGTGTTTTTGTCGAAGGCCAGCGATTTCTTGTTTGAAACGCACGTGAAGCCTTGGAGACGACAGACGTGCAGCATCGCATGGGATGTGCTGCGTACGGGCACGGAGACATTCGGGCAGTCGGCTCTCAATTCCCTTTGCTAAGCGGAAGTCTCCAACAAGGAACAACATGCTGTCGTTCGCCGTTCTGCAAAGCGCCGTGCATTTTTTCGCCACTTGTCGCAGGAGTCGGTTGTACTGTGCGTCGATTCGGCGTTCATACGCGTCGCGCTGAGAACCGCGCGTTGTTTCCGCCGGCTCGGCATTCACATGAGCCGACGTCTTCCTTTTCCAATGAGAGGAATGGATGGCGAAGCTTTGATTGAATAGCTCCGTCATTTCATCGTCGGCATACCGAAAGAAGCGAGCTTGCTTCCGATCCAGCACCACGATGTAGTCGGTCGTTGACCGGCTTAGTGCGATTTCGATCTGCACCAAAGCCGGCCTGCCCCAAACCAGCTCGTTTTCCACGGCAAAGGGCAGCCTCACTGCCTTCCACACGTTTGGGCCGGCGAGTATCATCAGCGCCCTTTGTCTCGGTTTCTGTTTGCTCAGGAACTGCTCGACTCTTGCGATCTGTTCACGAGCGTCCGCCCGCGTCCTGGAACTTACCTTTTCCAAAAGTGCCTTACTTTCTTTCCTTAACCAAGCGGTAATTGGCGGCGTCAGCCGATGTCTAGCAGGCTCGAACGGCTGCATGTTTAGGTACGCCGTGAGGACCGGCTCGTCCAATTCAGAAAATTTGGATACATCTTCCGCGTTCAGCATTGTTTGTTCTCCGTTTTGCTTGAATTTACTCTCGCCTCCGAACCACAACGCCACCTCGCCGCAAATTGGTAGATATCGGTGACAGGCTTTCTCCGCATTTTGGCACCGCCTGTTCTTTGCGTACGTCTTTACATCCCCATGTACACCACATGGACATAAACACCCGTGTAGACGTTGTAGAGCAGATACCATCCGGGATGATCAGGATCCTCATAGATGACGAAA
>JASHTD010000291.1 GCA_030040725.1 Candidatus Sulfotelmatobacter sp.
GCGACCTGGGGATGGCGAAAGCTGCTCAACCACAGCAGAATCGACCACACGAACCATCCCGTCCACAAATAATAGGACATCACCAGAAGAATCAGAATCGTCAGCCGGGAAACGATCTTGTGCGCGCGTGGAACAATGGCGAAGACGATGTGCCCGCCATCCAGCTGTCCGCCGGGCAGCAAGTTGAGCGAGGTAGCGAGCATTCCAATCCAGGAGGCAATCGCTACAGGGTGGATCAGCAACCGATCGAGCGGCAAAGCGGCCGCTCCGCGCAACAATCCCAAAGCCGCCAGCCATTCTTGCATCAAGTGGAAAATTACGGGGAAGCCCAATTGATAGTCTGCCATGATGCCGTTCGGTCTCATCGGCCTCGACCACGCCAGCGAAACAGCCAGAACGAGCACAGCTATCACAAATCCGGCGATTGGACCCGCAATTCCGATATCGAACAGCGCCGTGCGGGAGCGAATCCGCGAGCGAATGATGATGACCGCGCCCATCGTCCCAATCGGAGTTGGCGCTGGAATAAAGAAGGGCAGCGTGGCGTGCACGCCGTAGTGGCGGCAGTATAAGTAGTGCCCCATTTCATGCGCCATAAAGAACAGCATCAAGGTGAGCATGAAAGGCAATCCCCCGAGCAGCCGTGCGGGATGCCTGCGAATCCAGGAAAGAGGAAAGAAAGGGATGGTTTCACCGGAAATCGGTTCGTCGGAGAAAGACAATGCCGGACGGTCGTGCGCGAAGTTGTATTGCATTCGCGCGCCCATCACCAGCATGGTGAAGCAGGTGGCCAGCAGCAAGAGGGCATGCAGCCAATAACGCTGCTTGGGAGGGCTCGGTACCCACTGCGGCACCGGACGGAAATATTCCACCTTCGGAGCGGCTAATGGAGGAGTGGGTTCCGACATGGGCTACAGCGCCTTACTGCTCGGTGCGTACTCTAGATGCTACTACGAGCGGCGGCTCTCTGCCGCACGGCGTTCGCGAGATTTGAGGGTTTGCTGAAGCTCGCGTGCGAAGTTGACAACGGGCCGGGCCGAAAGCATTGATCCGATTGCTCAAGACTCGCTCAAGCCCAAGCTCGGCACCCGAGGCTAATCGATAGATTGCAATTCCTTGCCCGGCTTGAAGCGCACGGCCTTACCGGGAGGGATTGAGACTTCGGCCCCGGTGCGCGGGTTCCGTCCGATGCCGGTCTTGCGCGGGCGCACATTGAACACGCCAAATCCGCGCAGCTCAATGCGATGGCCCTGCGCCAGTGCCTTCTTCATGCTTTCAAAGACGGTTTCCACCGCCAGTTCGGCCTTGGTTTTGGTGATGCCAGTTCTGCCCACCACTTCGTTGATAATGTCGAGCTTGATCACGAACGGCTCCCGGATACGGAGTGAGGATAAACCTTCAAGTGACTGATGCTATGGGACATAATGGAGATTGTCAATATGAGCATCTCTCCCGTAAACTGGCCCGTCATAAAAAACGATTGAGTCGTTGAGTCATCGGGCGAGTTAGGCATTGCAAAAGCATTCTGCCGCCAGCTGAAGGTTTTTCGATCGCTCGATCACAAAATCGCTCATTCCCCAAGGAGTTCCATGCTGAAGAGTGACCGCTGGATTCGCAAGATGGCTCGCGAACACGACATGATCAATCCTTTTTCCGAGAAGCAGGTGCGCGAAGGCGTGATTTCCTACGGCCTGTCTTCCTACGGATACGACCTGCGCGTGGCCGATGAGTTCAAAATTTTCACCAACGTCAATAGCAGCATTGTCGATCCGAAGAATTTTGACGAAAAATCCTTCGTCACGGTTCGCACCGATATCTGCATCGTCCCGCCCAACTCGTTTGCGCTGGCGCGGTCAGTCGAGTATTTCAAAATTCCCCGCGATATTCTCACCATCTGCGTGGGCAAGAGCACCTACGCTCGTTGCGGCATCATCGTGAACGTAACCCCGTTCGAGCCGGAGTGGCAGGGCTTCGTCACGCTGGAAATCTCAAACACGACGCCTTTGCCGGCGCGCATCTATGCCAACGAAGGCCTCTGCCAGATTATTTTCTTTCAATCGGATGAAGTTTGCGAGACCAGCTATGCCGACCGGAAAGGCAAATATCAGTCACAGCAGGGGATCGTGCTGCCGAAGCTGTAGCTGAGCCGTCTATCTGATCATGTCATTCGACGCCGGGAAGCGGATTGCGCTCGTGTTTTCGATCCTTTGGGCAATCTGCGCCTGCCCTTTTGCGGTCTTCACTGTCGTGGCATCCGGGCAGGAGGCCGCAAGCACGGCGGCGGGACTATCCGTTGACTTGCCGCGCTATTACTTCAAGTCTCCGCAAGAAGAAATTGCCGCCCGCACTGATTTGAACGAGGCTCTGGATCGACTGGAACGCTTCAAGGGACAACTGAATTCCAGTTCGCAGCTGCTCGCATTCCTGGAGCAGAATGATGCGGTCCAAAAACTTTTTGCCAAGCATGACGATTATCTCTATCTGCGCTGCTCATTGAATCGGAAAGATTCAGCCTGTGATGAGGAAGACAAACTCGACTCCGGGTTTAACGCGAAGACTGCGTTCGTCGATCCGGCAATTCTCGGCATCTCAGGCGATCGGCTGCGCTCATTTCTGGGCCAGGAGCCGAAGTTAAAGCAGTACAGCTTTGAACTTTCTGATGTACGGCGAAATCTGCCGCATCTGCTGCCCGAAGCACAACAGCGATTTCTCGACGAATTGCATCCCGAGATCGCAGATTGGCAATACGATCTTTATGACCGCATCGTGGCGGGCATCGACTTCGGGACTGTGCAAACGCCGGCAGGGCCGCTCGATGTGGTCCGGCAGCGTAATCTGATCGCCAGCAGCTCGGATGGGCGCGTGCGCGAGGAAGGATTTAAGAAGAGATATGCAGGCTATGCAAGCCAACGTGACCTGATCGCCTTTGCTCTGATTCACACCGTTCGATCACAAACCGCTCTGGCGAAAGCGCACCATTATGCAGATGCGCCCTCGCGCAAGTACCAGGGCCTCTACCTCAAGGCGGAGGATACGCGCAATCTTCTTGCGCGAATGGCCCAAAACGGAGACATCCCAAAGCGCTACGAGCAAATTCGCTCGCATGAAATTGAGCAGGGCTATCATCAGCCCGCCCACGCTTGGGACATGTCGGCACCGGCGCCTGGATTGAACCTGCCCATCGCCTCACTACCGGAAGCTCGCAGCATTTTTCATGCGGCATTTGCGGGGCTTGGCAAAGAATATCAATCCGCATTCGATGCGCTGCTTGATCCCGCTAGCCGACGCGCCGACATCCTGCCCGGGGGTGCGGTCAACCGTTACGGGGGAGGATTTTCTTTAGGACCCGGCGCAACGCCAGTTTTGTTCTACGGTCGTTACGACGGAACTTTCAAGGATTTATCGGTTATCGCGCATGAAGGCGGGCACGCAACCCATCGCGCGCTGATGAATGCGAATGGAGTTTTGCCTTGTTACCAGCACGGGCCTAATTTCTTGTTCGAATCATTCGCCGAATTTAACGAGTTGTTGCTGGCAGACTATATGGCAGAGCATGCCAGCACACCGGAGCTGCGCCCCTATTACCGAGAACGATGGATGAACATCAAGGGGCTCGACGCATTTTACGGCGCCCAGGATGCCCTGTTGGAGCAAGCGATCTATGATGGGGTTTCAGCGGGCACAGTCCGGAACGCTGACGATGTTGATCGCCTCACTCTAAAGGTTGATAGCCAATTTTCACAATTTCCATCTTCGGCGCCGGAGCTGCGCGTCCGCTGGACCATGGTTTCCCTTATGTTTGAGGATCCGCTCTACGACGTGAATTACGTCTACGGAGGGTTGCTCGCGCTGAAGTATTTCCAGCTCTATTCCGGTAGGAGAGACTGGTTTGTGCCCAGATACATTGCGCTGCTTAAGAATGGGTTTGATCAGACCCCTGGAGAGTTGCTCAATCGCTTCCTGGGCATCAATCTTTCAGGTCCGGGTTTGCTGAACGATAATTTGGAATTGTTAGGCCGCCGATTGGATCAAATGAAAGAGAGTCCGGCCGGGAAGTAACATTACGTTAGACGTTCGCCTAGCTTCTTGACCCTGCTATCTTCCGCTCTCTTCTTCCTTGAACATATACTTGATTGCGGGTTTGTAGATCATCAGGTTCGGCCGCCCATCGTCGCGGATCACCTTGATGCAGCTTTTGTCGTACCACTCGATCACGCCGTGGATCTCTTCGCCATCCTGCAGAACCACCACCATGGGCGTTTTCGACTGCATCTGCTTCTGATAATAGAAATTTTCGGCGTTCGTCTGCTCCGGCGGTGCAGGTTTGCGTCCCCCTCCTGGACCGCGGTCTCCGCGGTCAAATCCGCGCTCTGGACGGTCGTGCCGTTCCCGCCGCTCTCCATTCTGCATGTGATTGGAGTTGTGGTGATTGGAATTATGGTTGCCATGATTGTGATCCGTGCGCGGCAGGGCCGGACGGATCAGTTTGCGATTAGCGAAGTTTTCGTCGTCGACCGACGGCTGAACCGGAGTCGAATCTAAGATGTCTTTCATAGTGGCGCTGCTCCTGCACGCGCATTCCGCCCGATGTCAATTAGACCCCTGAAAGAATTACGAAGGCGTGAAATTTCACCTACCGTACCACAGGAATCGATGGCTGACAATGCTACTGTCGTGCCATAGGCGATGCTAAAACTTGCATACTCAAACGTTTTACTAGGTAGTAGACAGATCCACGCCCCGGCGCTCGCGCCCCAATCCCGTGACCAGCGCCACCAGAGCCGCGATGATGAGGAGGGTCCAGGCCATCACCGGCGCCAGCAGCCCACCATAGCGCCGCTCCGCGACCTTGGCCTGAATCACCACGTTGCGCGAAGAAAGTAGATTGCCGATCTGATACGCGAAGCCGGGGAAGGTTCCGCGTACCGCAGCAGGAGAAAGTTCGTTAAGATGCGCCGGTATCACTCCCCACGCGCCCTGCACCATAAACTGCATTAGGAAGCCGCCCAGCGCCAACATGACTACGCTGTGCGAGTAGGCCCACAGAGGAGCAACCGGAATTGCCAAAAGCGCGGCGATGATGATGGCCTTCCGGCGTCCGATCTTCTCCGACCACGTCCCGAAGAATATGCCACCGAGCAGCGCACCAATGTTGGCGACGATTGCGATCAATCCCACCGTTTGCGGGGTGAAATGATGATCCGTTTGCAGAAATGTGGGATACAGATCCTGTGTGCCGTGGCTGAAGGAATTGAAGGCAAACATCAGCACCACTAGAAAGATGAATGTGCCCGCGTATCTTCGAATGTCTGCTCCTAACCGTGTTTCGGGGTGCGTTGCCACGCGGCCCTGCAGCCACGCGGGAGATTCATCTACTTTCGTGCGGATGTAGATGACCAAGAACGCCGGCAGCGCGCCCACTACGAACATTCCCCGCCAGCCAAAGTTCGGGAACAGAATGCGGTAAGCCAGCGCTGCAAACAGATAGCCGATGGCATACCCTTCCTGCAATAACCCGGAAAAAAATCCCCGCCCTTCGGGCGGCAACGTTTCAAATGCCAACGCTGCGCCCACACCCCACTCCCCGCCCATGGCAATCCCGAACAAAAGCCGGGTAATAAGCAACACCTTCAACGATGGAGCGAAGGCTGAAGCAAGCTCGAATACTGAATACGCGATGATGTCAATCATTAAGGTGATACGGCGTCCATATTTGTCGGCCATCACCCCAAACAGGAACGCGCCCACCGGGCGCATGGCCAGGGTCAGAAAAATCGCCTCGGCGACAGCCGATACTTTCGCCTGAAATTGAGTTGCGATTGCGCTGACGCAAAACGTCAGAATGAAGAAATCAAAGGCATCCAGCGACCAGCCAAGAAAACATGCGATGAAAGTATTGCGTTGGACTGGCGTGAGCCGGCGAAAGTGGCTAACGAATTCCAAGGTACTCGTCCCCCGTAGTTCTGTGCTTAGAAAGTCGTGCGAATGCTAGCATAGTGGGTTCCGTCGGCGGCCAAAAAATCAGCTGCCGATGGTTCTCCAGCCATGCCCGAACTATATCTGCCTCCACGCCAGGCTCCGGATTCGCTCATGCTCACCGGCTTCTGGTATCGCGCATTGCCTGGCGATCGAGTGCATCGCAACCGGCTGCATCAGGCCACCCTGCTTGAGATTCCGCTGGTGATTGGACGCGACCGAGCTGGCCACGCTTTTGCGCTGCGCGATTCTTGCCCCCACCGCGGGATGCCGCTGCACTGCGGCCATTTTGATGGAGAAAATATCGAATGCTCGTACCATGGCTGGCAATTTGACGCACACGACGGGCAGTGCGAGCTAATTCCGTCGCTGACCAGCGATCAAGATCTGAAAGTCGAACGCATTTACGCCGGTAGCTATCCATGCGAGGAGCTGGATGGCTTCATCTGGGTTTACATTCCGGACCCAAGGCCGCCGGGGGCTGGATTCGGCAAGCGCGAGGCAGTTCCAGACGCCGCACCACAAATCGAGAAGTTCAGCGATCAGTACAAACTCGCCTACCTCACCGCGGATATGCCCGTCAGCATCGATCACGGGATCATCGGCCTGATGGATCCCGCGCACGGACCATTTGTGCATCAAGCGTGGTGGTGGCGCAGCCGCCACAGCATTCACGAGAAGAAGAAAAACTTTGAGCCAATTCCCAACGGTTTTCGCATGAGCGCGCACACGCCCAGCTCAAACTCGGCTCCATACAAGCTGCTGCGCTTGTATGCTGACACGGATTCCATTACTACTACGATCGATTTTGTCTTGCCGAATCTGCGAAGGGAAGTGATTCGGGCGGGAAAATATTGGTTTTCGTCGTTAACTACCGTGACGCCGATCACCCGCAATCAATGCCGGATCGATGTGGTCGCAGCCTGGAATATTTTTCGGTGGCTCCCGTTCGGTGCAGAGCTGCTGAAGTTTGTATTTTCAAAGTTTGTCGAGCAGGATCGCCGCACCATGGAACTGCAGGCTGAAGGTCTGAAGCATAACCCCCATCTGATGCTGATTGACGATGCGGATCGCCCGGCCAAGTGGTATTTCCAGCTAAAAGCAGCCCACCTTGAGGCCAAGCGGACCGGCGAGGAGATGAGTCATCCAATGAGCGGCCCGGTGACGTTAAAGTGGAGAAGTTGAAGCGCTTGCGCTACGGGAGCCGCGCGCCGAAATCCTGAGCCTTTAGCGGGGGATGTCAAGATACCGCGTCATATTTGCTCCGCGCATTACTTCGCCTCTTCCGGCACGATGTTCAGCTGAAGTTTCTCCGTGTGCCGCAGTACCGTCAGAGGGCAGCTTATTCCTACGCGAAGATCCGTCAGCAGACGGTGCAAGTCGTCAACTCCGGCGACAGGACGGCCTTCGAGCGCGATGATTACGTCACCCTCATGCAGACCTGCCCGAAGGGCCGGGCTTTTCTCTTCTACCGACAAAACCAACGCGCCTGATTCTTTGGGCAGATCGTAAAAGCGGACGACACGGCGATGGATGGGGACGGTTTGAGCCGAAACCCCGATATAGCTGCGGCGGATACGACCATCGCGCAGCAGCCGGCTCGCCACGAACTTCGCGGTATTGATGCCGATCGCGAAACAGATTCCCTGCGCCGGCAGAATGGTGGCCGTGTTAACCCCGATCACGCGCCCTGTTGAATCAACCAGCGGCCCGCCAGAGTTGCCGGGATTAAGCGCGGCGTCGGTCTGGATGACATCATCGATCAGGCGTCCAGTATATGAGCGCAAGGAGCGGCCGAGTGCGCTCACCACGCCTGCTGTCACTGTCGACTGAAATCCGTACGGATTGCCAATCGCGACGGCCAATTGTCCGACGCGAAGCTGCTGCGAGTCTCCGAAAGCCGCCGCCACCAAGCCGGGTTCGTTCAGACGATTCGTATTAATGCGGATCACCGCCAGATCGCTCGCAGGATCGTCGCCGATCGCGCTGGCTGGCATCCGGCGGCCATCGGCGAATGTGACTTCGATGCGGCGCGCATCGTGTACGACGTGACTGTTGGTGAGAATCAGGCCGTCAGGCGTGAAGACGAATCCTGAGCCTCCGCCGCGCCGCTCGCGTTCCTCGCCCGAACGAGTGCGCCCCCCGGCTTGATGAACTTCGATATTTACGACCGATGGACTGACCCGCTCGACGGCGCTGGTAACGGAGCGGGAGTAAGCGTCGAGGAGAACATCGTCAGCATAAGAAGTCTCCCGCATGGGAGACCCCTCAGCGAGTTGCTCTCCGTGATCAGCGAGGGGCGAAGCAACCGGGAACAAAGCATTACTGGTTTCGGGTACTTCCAGGCTCATGATGCGTAGATGTTGCCGGGTGTCAGGAGGATTCAGTGCACATGGAAGGCGCAGCCGGCTCAGCGCGGCCAATCCAACCTGGCGCTCCCGGAAAAGTCGAAGGTTGCACATCATCGGCGAGCGCTGTGTGAAGGTTACATGTAACCGTATCCCAGAGAGGAAGTCCGCAAACATGCCAAGTCGAAGCAAAGCCAAACCGTCGCGAGAGAAAGTCAGGGCGCACTGCAGACGCCTGCGCAAGCGGGGCTTGCGGCCTATCCAAATATGGGTTCCGGACATGCGCTCGCCTGGCTTTGTTGCGGAGGCGCACCGGCAATCACTCACCGTGGACCGCAGCCCTTATGCCAAGCAGGATCAGGATTTCATTGATGCGATTGGCGATTGGGGCAGAGCCGCAGGCTCGACCGAATGAAGCGCGGAGAAATTTGGAATGCGGCGGGCGGCAAGGATTATGCCGGAAAGCCGCGTCCGGTGGTAATTCTGCAGGATGACCGTTTTGACAAAACCGATTCGGTGACTGTGTGTGCATTTACGACTGACCCGACCGACGCCCCCTTGTTTCGGCTTGTGGTCGAACCGGACGAAAGCAATGGGCTGCGCGCCGTTTGCCGGCTGATGGTAGATAAAATCACGACCGTTCCGAAATCACGGATTGGTGCGCGCGTTGGCCGGCTTGCCGACGAGGACATGGTGCGGCTGAATCGGGCCGTCCCTGGTGTTTCTGGGCATCGCCGCTCCGAGGGAACGTACCTAGTCGGGGGTCAAAAAAGCCGGGGCCGATTACCGGTCCCGGCGTGCGAGTTGGCGTATTGCCCGGATAAATTGAGGCGTTTACGCGGCGTGAGCCGCGTGCCGAAATCCTGAGCCGCGCGGTCTGCGGCGAAGAATCTCTCAGATCCTTCGCTCGGCAAAAAACGCCTCGCTCAGGATGACAACCCTACGCCGTCCTTCGCGGCCGTATGGTCAAGTCGCGTACCTGCGTCAGGATGCTCGACATCTGCATGCCATTCAGTTGGGTCACGAAGGGCAGAATTTCGGCGATGAACTGATCCTTCATCAGCTCGCTGATTTCTTCCTGGCGGCTCCTTTCGCCGCCGCTGAGCAGTTCCGGCACGGTCACCTCCAGCGCTCGCGCCAGCCGCTCGAGCGAAGACAGCGTGGGCGTAGCCTTCTCGTTTTCGATTTTGGACACGTAGGTTCGCGGCACGGCCATCCGTCCCGCAAGCTGCCGCTGGCTGAGGCCATTACGCAGGCGCAGCGAGCGGATGGAAGTTGCCAGGTTCAGATGCCCGCGGCTGGTGCCCGGCATCGGCATCATGACCGGCGGGGTCATCACTACCGGCTCGGGCTCGGGTTCCTCATCGAGTGACGAATGGCAGCGTCGGCAGTTATTGTTGACCGTACGGAATTGAACCAGCAGGCAGTGATCGCAACGGACGACTTCCCTAGAATCGACCGGGGCAAGAGTCGTGGCCATCGGGTTGTGGGAGTGCCAGAGCGGGCTACTCCTTACTGCTAACGCCGAACCGCCAAACTCGGGGGAGAGGTTTCGGCTTGCAGGACAATCTGCGTTAGGAAGCCTGTGGAAGTCAAGGGTAAAATGCGGAGAGCGGCGAAAAGCGGTTCTTGCAATGAAGGTTATCTGGTGAAAGGCCGCACCAAACAAGGAAACATGCATGATTGACCGGGAAGCGGCTTGGTGTTTACTAACTGAGTTCACTCAATCGGAAAGTTTGCGCAAGCACGCGCTGGCGGTGGAAGCGTGCATGAGAGCGTGCGCCGGGAAGCTTAGCGGAAAGGATGTAGGGACAGCCGCCCCCGGCTGTCCGGCGGAGCGAAGCTCCGCGGTCTCCGCCGAGCCTGAGACGTCGTCCGAAGAAGATTTGTGGGCGATTGTTGGACTGATTCATGATTTCGATTATGAAAAATATCCCAGCCTGGAAGACCATCCGTACAAAGGCAACGAAATTCTGAAAGAGCGGGGATGGCCGGAGGTAATTTGCCGCGCGGTTATGTCACATGCCGAATACACGGGGGTGACTCGCGACACGCCGATGGAAAAGGCATTATTTGCCTGCGATGAGTTGGCGGGATTCATCACGGCTGTGGCCCTGATAAAGCCGGGCAAGTCGCTCTCCGAAGTCGACGTGAAGTCGGTGCGGAAAAGAATGAAAGACAAAGCTTTCGCGCGCAAAGTGAATCGCGAGGACATTGTGAATGGCGCGGCGGCGCTGGGAGTCGATCTGGATGAGCACATCGGATTCTGCATTGAGGCGATGAAGGCCATTGCGGGCGAACTGGGGCTGGACGGTAGCGCGGCCAAGAGCGCGTAAGGCACCCCCCTCCCCCCTATTATTTCCCAAAATCTTTTGAATCATGGATTTGGCTTGGATCGGTACTCGCAAAATCCGTGATCTAAAGGACTTAGATCTTAAAATTCTGGTAATAAAGCAGTTATTGCATCTAGTTATTTTTTTGTTCTGCTATATATCATCTGGGATGAACCATGATGAAATGAATTGAAGGTTGGCGCAAGGTTGGAAGTCGCAGGGGTGGGGTGTGGATTTCGCGTGGCGGCATTCCGCCCCGTGCAACCAGAAAAGAGTGGTCTACCCGTCCGTGGAAAATGTCTAACCGGCGAAAACATTTAGAGCAATGCTGGTTTGGATGCGACTCGCGTATCGAGGAGCTAGGGGTTCAAACGGTTCGCAGTTACCCGAAATTCCTTGATGCTCGTCAGTTTTCCCGTCGGCGTCGTCACCGTGACCAATCCGGTTGCGGCTCCGCTAGGAACTGTGGCGGTCAAAAAGGTACCAGATACTACCTTAAATGCTGCGGGAGTTCCATTGAAGGACACGGCCGTCGTTCCAACGAATCCCTGCCCAAGAATTTCGACACGACTGCCAACCATTCCCAAAGCGGGTTGTAGACTGATCGACGGTTTCAACCCCAAGTCCAAGCTATAGAACGTGCCATAAGAGTAGGTGCCGCCGCTGGTGGTGTCGCCGTACAGAAGTCCGTTGGTGTGCTGCAACAAAGCGACATTAGGATCGGACCCAGCGCTGCCGTCAAAGTTATGTACGACTGAAAAGTCGCCCGTTTCAGTAAGGCTAAAAATGGCCCCATCATTAAAACCCCCGCCGGAAGCAACGCCATAGAATTCTCCGTTAGCTGCTTGTGCCAGGCCTGCGAAAGGGCCACCGCCGTCCGAATTTCCATTGAAGTTATATAGGTCAGTTAAAACGCCAGACGAAGTCGTGTCGTAAATTGTTCCCCAATCCGAGCTGCCCCACGCCGATGCTGTGCCGTAGAAAAGCCCGTTCCTGCCCTGAACAAGAGGAGCATAGGGGTTTCCTCCGTTGGCGGCATTGAACTCGGCGAGGATCGTAAACTCGCCGGAGCGCGTGATTTGAAATACCTCACCCAAATTGCCCAAAGCCCCGAGCTCTGTTGTTCCATAAAAAACGCCGTCGTTGGCCTCGACCAAAGGAGCAGTAGGAAAGCAGCCGTCACTCCCGCTGAAAGTATGGAGAGTGGCGAAGGCGCCCGACGGTGCGATTTTGTACACCGTGCCACAACCTTGCTCTTGCGTGTACCACGTTGTTCCATAGAAGTTCCCATCCGTGCCTTCGATTGGCGCCGAATAGGGGTTCCCTCCATCACCCGCTCCGGTAAAGCTGTAGAGAATGGTGAGATCTCCGCTCGCAGTTATTTTGAAGATGTTTCCGGCACCATAGGTTCCGCCACTCCAAGTAGTTCCATAGAAGCTCCCATCTGCACCGAGAACCCGTCCGCCAAAAGGAACCTGCCCGTGGGTTGAATCGAAGCTGTACAGCACGCTCAGCTTTCCCGCGGTTGTTATCTTGAACACGGCGCCGCGTCCTTGTGTACCCCCGCCGGGCGTCGTGCTATAAAGGCTTCCGTCACGTCCCTGCGCCACAGCGCCGGTGTAGTAAGGACCCGTAGGATCTCCGCTGTGGCTGCCGAAGTTATACAGCACTGAGAAGGTCTGCGACGTGGCGGGCAACGCCGCGGCGAGGCCTAGGAATGCCAGGAGTGTCAACGAGCCAGGAAAGCGCATTTTCATCGAGCCTCATTTGCCGCGAAAAATCCGTCACGGCTGAAGGCAGTCATTCTCCCCTTGTTAAGATCGGTGGTCAAGATGAAAAAGTTTGCGGCGATGGTATTGGATTATCCCGAGGTCCCGCCGGAAATTCGCCAGAAATACAACGAATCGGTCCTCGCCTAACAATGGCATCTCAATGCTAATTACTTCACTCCGGCAAGCGCCTGCGAGACTTCTTTTATGTCTGGCACGACCGGAATGTCGTAGTTCTTCTGCCATGCCAGTTTGCCGTCGCGGTCGATGATGTAGATGGCGCGGCCGGTAATGCCTTTGTCGGCCAGATAAACTCCGTACTTTTCGCCGACCGCGCCCCGTGGCTGGAAATCGGCAAGCAGCGGATAATGAATGCCCATTTTGTCGGCGTAGGCTTTGTGTGACCACACGCTGTCGACGCTGATGCCGAGAACTTGCGCGTCGAGATCCTCGAACTG
>JASHTD010000121.1 GCA_030040725.1 Candidatus Sulfotelmatobacter sp.
AGCGCAACAAGAAAAAGTCTGCGAGGGGAGTCGCGAAGCGACGTTCGGCGCGCAAATCTGCCCGTCCCGACCATTCATTTTCCAAAGGTATCGGCAGACGCAGATTGCATAGGTGTGTAACTGCCGATCCTCGGAGCACGCCAAAGTAAAGCGCGAAGCGCAACAAGAAAAAGTCTGCGAGGGGAGTCGCGAAGCGACGTTCGGCACCGTCAAATCTGCCCGTCCCGACCAATTCACTTACTATCACTCCCTCGGCCGCCCGGATTACAGCTCTGGACCCGCCGCAGATTGATCACCGCTTGCGGTGACCTCGAGCACAGACAAGTTATGAAGAATCGTACTAACTTCACGATAGAAATTCCGCAAAACCAAACCTTGCACAAGCAGGGGACAGAAAGCCACGGGTCTTCAAGCGGTAGAACAAGGACCTCGGGGAGCTTGAAGATAGCCGAGTTGCCGCTCAGCGCTGCGTGAAAGCGCCGAACGCAAGTCGGCTCTTGCTTTTGGAGGTTGCCCCTCAGATTCCACCAAATCCGACCTCGCTGGTACTGCAGACCACCGTGAATCAATGCGAAATGCAGCCGCCAATAATCCTGTGCGAGTTCGGGTCTGGAGCTGCTCGATAGGAGCTAGGCGGATGATCAAAATGAAACCTCGGCGGCAATGCCACCGATGAGGAGGTCGTCATGTCTGTTGCGACTTGGCAAGTCCTTACCGCTTTACTTCCATTTCTGCTGGTTGTTTATCACGCGATGAACCTCTGGAGGGATCGCCTGACGCCACCACCGTCGCTTTCTCGCAGTGGAACGTCCGGTGAGCAGAATGGATTGAGTCCCGAGGCGAGAGTTGGAACCATGATTCGGGAGCAGTATGGGTCGCGCGCAATTGTTACGCGATACATAGTGCCGGCCGCACTCGTTCCGATCGTGGGCATCATAGAATTCATGCTTGTTAACCACCCGCCGGCTTGGTTTACGGCCGATAAGCTCATAGCCTTCGAATATGGACTCTTCGGTGCCTATTTCTTTGTATTTCTCGAGCTGGGCAGGCGTTCTGTCCGAAACGACATCACCCCGGTCTCGATTCTGTGGTGCCTCATTACCATGGTGATTGGGCCCGCTCTCGCTGCCTTAATCCCCAGCGTGTTCGTAGGCACGATAACGGGTAACTGGAATAACCGTGCGCTGTGGATCGTCGCCGGATACACGCCGCGCCTCATCTTCAAAACCCTGGTTCAAGGGATTATGAAGGCGTTACAGGTCGAAAGCCCCGTTGTGCAGGAGGAGCGACGGATTCCGCTAGGACGGATTGAGGGTATCGGGAGCGAAGAGATCGAGAGGTTGGCGGAGGAGGGCATTACCGACGTACACGCTCTCGCTTGCGTTGACCCCGTCAGATTGATGCGCGACACGCGATTCGATAACTGGTGCATTCTCTCCTGGGTCAATCAGGCGTTACTTCTCAACGCGGTACCGCAGGATATTTGGCAGCAATTGATTAAGCGAGGCTATTTGGGCGCAACCGATGTCAAGATCCTGGTGGGAAAGCGCTCCCCGCACTGGCGATTGCTGAGACTCGATACAAATCAGGCCGAAGATATCCTGAAAGAGATTGCGGATGCAACGAAAGCAAACCTGAACGTAATACGCGATATGCTTTCTCGCTTGGTGGAAGACCCTCGAACAGAAAACTTCCAGCAGTTGGCAAGAGCCTTGGCCGGGTGGCCAGCGGAGGACGGGCCGGAAGAGCCGACCCTCGTTGCTTATACCGCCTTCAGTCGAGCAGTAGGTTAGGCAGCACTTTCCCGAGAGTAGTAGACGGGCGCCTGTTGACGTGCCGTCTCAAACCAGGAAGCGGAAAAATCGTATTCCGCCGACTTGCTCACCAGCGTCTCTCGTAGGGGAGTGTTCTGCAACAAATCCGCCACGCATAGGGATGAGAAGCCTAACCAACGCCACAGTTTCTCCCGAGATCCCTACCCGCGGGCCTAGCATCGCTGGTAACCTGAAGACCTCAGATACGATATTCTTCGAAACTGTAAACGATCGCAAAAGGATTTATGCTCTCCTATAGAACTCAACGCTCCTGCACGATGTTGGTTTTCGTGATGGTATTGGCCTCGATTATGCTCGCCCAGACGAAATCAGAAACGCGCATCATCAAAACGTTATACGGACGCACGCCTGACGGCGCCGCCGTCGACCTTTATTCGTTCAGCGACGGCAAGATCGAAGCCGGCGTCATTACTTACGGCGGAATTGTGGTTTCGCTCCGCACGCCCGACCGCAACGGCAAACTCGCCGACATCGTTCTCGGTTGCAACTCTCTCGAGGAGTACATCGCGCAGACGGCGCACTTCGGCGGCATCATCGGACGCTACGCCAATCGCATCGCGCACGGCACATTCCAGCTCGACGGCCACATTTATTCCATCCCCAAAAATAACGGCGACAACGCGCTGCACGGCGGCCCGCGTGGGTTCGACAAAGTAGTCTGGACGGCTCAACCGTTGCCCGATGGAGTCGAACTTACTTACGTCAGCAAAGATGGAGACCAGGGATTTCCCGGCACTCTCACCACAACCGTGCGCTACACATTGCGCAATGGGGCGCTGCGAATCGAGTACTCTGCCACCACCGACAAAGATACGGTCATTAACCTAACCAATCATTCCTATTTCAACCTGGCAGGTGAGGGAAACGGCGAGATCCTGGGCCACGTCGTGAAAATCAAATCGTCTCGCATCACGCCGCTGAATGCGAGTCTCATCCCTACCGGGGAAATAAAGTCAGTCGTCGGAACGCCCTTCGATTTCCGCAAGCCGCACGCCGTTGGCGAGCGAATCGATGCGGATGATCCTCAGCTTCGCTTCGGCCTCGGCTACGACATTAACTATGTGCTCGACCATCCCAGGAAGTTAGAGGAAGCGGCCGAAGTCTACGAGCCTACCACCGGCCGAATTCTGCGCGTGCTCACCGATCAACCCGGAATCCAGTTCTATACCGGTAACCATCTCGATGGAACGATCACCGGAAAAAACGGCCACGTCTACAAAAAGCGATTCGCGCTTTGTCTGGAGACGCAGCATTATCCCGATTCGCCAAACCATCCAAACTTTCCCTCAACGGAGCTCAAGCCCGGAGAGAAATTTCACAGCGTCACGGTTTACGAGTTCAGCGCCGGGACGAGGTAAGTCAGCGCGAGAAATTGGCGACGCGCCATAGGAATCTGCTGCAGGAAAAGGCCGCTGGAAAGTTCCGGACCTTCTATGCTGGTACTTGCGCTTCCATTTCCTTCACCGCCGCTTCCAGATGATCCAGCGTCTGCTTCACCGTTAGCGAGTACATCTCGCGGCCCAGCCCTTCGCCAGCTTCGATCGCCGATTTCAGATAATGGCCGGCAATCTCTACTGCCAGCGAATCGGTAATCGAATTGCCGGTGCGCTTTCTGTATTCCACCCACGCCGGAAGCGGCAACGCAACCCAAATGGTTTTCCCATCGGCCAGGAATTTGATATCGACCGCATCGGCATGCCGCGTGGCGATGGCAACAATCAGCGCCTGGTAAACACAATGAACCGGCTTTTTGGTCCAGCGATCGGTGGCGGTGAAATCTTCAAACATGGCTGTAAAAACTATAGCGGACCCTTGATACAGGAGCAACTGACTGCGCATCGCAGATCATGATTGAACCCGGCGTCATCCCGAAGCGTTCTCTCCAGCGGGGCGAGCGATCTCACTGACAAAAAGAGACTCGTCAAGTGATCACCCGGATTGCAACATCTTGCGGTCTTGATCGACTCTCTACCCACCAGCAATCGCACCCACGATTAGAAAAGGCTCAACTCCCGAGGCAACCGCTTCCGGCAAAGGCGTGTCTGGCGCCTCGTGAGACAGATCTTCCTCGCACGCGAAGAAACGCAGAAACGGGCGGCGCTGCAGCGTCGTCTGATCCCGAATTGTGCCGCGCAGCATCGGATACCTTGCCTCGAGTGCGTCCAGCACCGACCGTTGCGTAATTGCACCCGTAACTTCGAGCGTGATTTCAGTATCGGCATGGGCGAGCGTTCGGAGATGGAACGGCAGGATTACGCGGATCATTTCACGACTCAAGCTACCCGTCATCCTGAGCAAGCGTACTTTGCGCCGCGAAGGACCTGCGCATTCACGCAACCGCTTTTCCTTCATGCGCCTTCTTCAGGTCTGCGATCACAATCTTATCCATCTTCATCATCGCCTGAAAGACCGCGTTCGACTTCTTGGGATCAGGATCGCCCATCAGCTGCATAAGAGCCGTGGGAATAATTTGCCACGAGAGTCCGAATTTGTCCTTGAGCCAGCCGCAGCGACTCGGCGTTCCGCCCTCGAGCAGCCGGTTCCAGTAATTGTCTACTTCTTCCTGGGTTTCGCAGCTCACGAATATCGAGAAGGCTTCTGTGAAAGGAAAAAGTGGCCCGCCATTGAGCGCCATGAATCGCTGGCCTTCAATTTCAAAAGTGACGGTCAGCACCTTGCCCTGCATGCGATTCACGTTGAGCACTTTCGCGCTCTTGCAAATAGAAGCGTAGAAGTTGGCGGCTTCTTCGGCGTTGTTGTCGAACCACAGAAACGGAGTAATTTTTGGCATAGGGCTCCTCACATCCAGCCATTCCCATCACTTCAGTGTCTGTACTTCCACGCTGAGCACCGCCGGCAGATCGTGCACAATCGCATTCCATCTGTCGCCGGCGTCTGCTGAGCAATACACTTGCCCGCCGGTTGTGCCAAAGTAAATACCGCATTGATCCAAACGGTCTACGGCCATGGCGTCGCGCAGAACGTTTACGTAACAATCTTTTTGCGGCAGACCCTTCGTCAGCGGCTCCCATTCATTGCCTCCACTGCGGCTGCGAAAAACCTGCAGCTTGCCGTCAATCGGGAAATGTTCGGAATCGCTCTTGATCGGCACCACGTAAACCGTTTCCGGCTCGTGCGCATGAACGTCGATGACGAATCCGAAATCCGTCGGCAGATTGCCGCTCACTTCTTTCCAGTTGTCGCCGGCATCGTCCGAACGCATCACGTCCCAATGTTTTTGCATAAAGAGCACGTTCGGTCGCTGGGGATGCATGGCAACGTGGTGAACACAGTGGCCGATCTCTGCCGTGGGACTCGGAAGGTATTTGGAAAACAGCCCGCGATTGATCGGTTTCCAGGAATTGCCACCATCATCGGTGCGAAAAGCTCCCGCCGCAGAAATTGCGATAAAGATCCGATCCGGATTGCTGGGATCGAGAATGATGGTGTGCAGGCACATGCCGCCCGCGCCCGGCTGCCATTTCGGGCCGGTGCCATGGCCACGCAGGCCCGGAAGTTCCTGCCAATTCTTGCCACCGTCTTGCGAACGAAACAGCGCCGCATCTTCTACGCCCGCATAAACCGTTTCCGCGTCGCTGAGTGAAGGCTCCAGATGCCACACCCGCTTGAACTCCCACGGATGCTGCGTTCCGTCGTACCACTGATGCGTCGTCAACGGCTTGCCCGCATCGCCGGAAGTTTCGTACGCGAACTTGTTGCTCTCGCTCTTCGGGGGACCCGGCGTAGCAGCAAGGCCCGCCGGCGTTCCTGGTTGGTGCCAGGTTTTCCCACCATCATCGGAGCGCTGAATGATCTGTCCGAACCAACCGCTAGTCTGCGATGCGTAGATGCGATTCGGATCGACCGGCGATCCCTTCAAGTGATAAATCTCCCATCCGGCAAAATGCGGACCGCTCACTTCCCACTTGTCGCGCTTGCCGTCCGAAGTCAGAATGAACGCGCCTTTGCGCGTGCCTACGAGTACGCGAACTGAGGACATGATGAGCTCCCTCTTTTCCATGAATTCGGTTCAATCAAAGCGATGTCATTCCGAGTGCCCGGCTACGAGCGCGAGGAACCTGCTTTTGCAAAGCCCACTCAGCAGGTTCCTCCGCCCCGCTTCGCGCGCCGTCGGAATGACATCAAGAGAAACAGGCCTACACGGGTGCCCCACCCTTCGCGCTGTTCGGGTGGGATCGCGGAATTCTACGCCGCCTTTTTTTGCGGCGCGCGCATCTGCTTCATCATCTGCCGCATGGCGGCGATTTGCCCGGGCGAGCGCTTTTCCGTCCACGCCTCGAAACGATTCGCCGCTTTCTCCAGATGCTCCAGAAAGTGCGGATTATGAAATCGCTCGCGGCCTTGCGGGATCGCTGGCTTCACTGCTTCCCACACGCCAAAAAACTCGCCCGTAGTTTCGAAGAATAAATCTTCGTGCAACAGGCCGTAATTTAGCATGGCGCACGCCTGGTCCCAGTAGGTCATTACCATCATGGCGAATTGCCCACCCTCGGTTCCGGGTGCCGCGATCCGCATCGAGTCATCGAATGTTTCCACGATGTAGTTCTTCCAGAACCACTCGCGTGCCTCTCGCAGCCGCGCTTCGCGGCGCTCTTCGAAAAGTTGCAATTGAAGTTGTGCCTGTTCATGCGTAGGTTTTGTCGACATCTGATTCTCTCCTTATAAAAATTCGGTCGGTTCTTGTTTAGCGTGCCTGTGAATTTCAGGGGACGTTGCGATTATTCCTTGCAGTAATAAAGGATCACAACTCCCGAGTGGAGCTGCTTCGTTTCTCTTAGCTTTAGTCTAATCCCGTGTTCGATTCCTTTAAAGAGTGGCGTTCCCGCTCCAATAAAAACGGGGTTGAGAATGATCCGATATTCATCGATCAGTCCACGCTGCAAAAGATGGGAAGCCAACATGGCGCTGCCCAGAATGACCATATCTTTGCCAGGCAGTTGTTTCAGCTTCGATACTTCCTCCGCCGTATGGCCGCGAACCAGCCGGCAATTATTCCAACCTGCCTTATCGAGCGTTTTTGAAAATACGATCTTCGGCAGGCTGTTCATCTTCTCTGCAACGTCATCGTGCGGGGCATTCGGCCAGTAATTCGCCATGAGTTCATAGGTAGTCCGGCCGAAAAGAATCGTATCAACCGAGCGCAACATTTCCGCCGCGTAAGCAACGAATTCGTCGTCGACAACATGCCAGCTGAGCTCGCGGTTCGGACCTTCGAAAAAACCCTCCAGCGACATCATGTTGGAAACGATCAGCCTTCTCATGACTACTGTGCCGCCGTTCCATCGGACCATTGACCCACCGAAATAACGAAGGTGGTGATCGGGTCCGGAGAGTCCTGGTGCACAAAAATCGGCGAACCCGGCAGGCCCCCACCCCACGACATATTCTCTACCTGCGGAAACCAGAACATTAAATGCGGGTCGGCGTTGCGATATTTGCGGCCAAAATACTGCTGCTTCGACATCATGTAGCACATCGAGCCGGGCGCCGGCAGCGGCAGTTCTTTGGCTTCAAACGCGGCTTTAAGAGTGTTGAACATCTCGGTCTTGGACATTCCCGCTAACGCCAGTTCCGTCGCCTTCAAAGTGAATGGCAGATGTGTTTGTACAGCCGGCGGATTCAGGCAGAGCGGCAATCGTTGATCAGGGTTCAGAAACTCCGGGTCGTCGAATGGCGACATCCACGAACGTTCCACAAGACACACAAAGCCGTTTTTGCCCTTGACCGCGGTTTCGTAACCGTGCCGCCCCAGCACCAGGATCTCGGCGTCCCGCGAAATGGAATCCGGCGCCGCACTCCGCGCCAGCGTGACTTCTGTATTTCGATCCGGCATGAGATATTGCTCGAGTGGAGCGATCTTGAGATACAGATCTTTGCTGTCCTCCGCTTGTCCCGGCTCAACGATGATCAGCGCGGCCGCCAGCAGAAGCCCTCCGCGCAAGATGGTATTGATTGTCCCTCGTCGCATCGTTTCTCTCTCGCGATCGGATTCGATTCCAACGAGGCTATAATATATTACTTGTAAAATGCAAGTAACTTGTTACAATAAAAAGTCGGTGCCGAAACATAACAATTCAGTCCGGCGCTCGCCATGTCCGCTCAACGCATCGGTCGAGATGCTCGGCGACCGCTGGTCCCTCCTGATCATCCGCGACATGATGCTTCGCGGCTTTCGCACTTACAAGCAATTCATGGAGTGCTACGAAGGCATCGCGACCAATATTCTCGCCGATCGCCTGCAGAAGCTGGCTTCCTACGGCATTATCGCGGCTGTGCCCGATCCCTCCGACGGCCGCAAGCTGATCTACCGGCTGACTAAGAAAGGGATCGACCTGGCTCCGGTTTTGACCGAAATGGTTCTGTGGGCTGCCGCGCATGAACATACCGGCAATCAGGAACTGGTCAAGCTCATGCGCGCCGATAAAGAGAAGTTTCTCGCCGGAGTGCGGCAGCGCTGGGCTAGTCACGATTCGCAGCGAAGCTGACGCGGGCCTTCAGCAGAAAAATCGGCTGCTCCTTTAGGATTCCGTCAAGCGATACCATGCCAGTCCGGCCTGTGCGCCCAGCCAACGAAAAGGTTCATTCGGAATGTAATCCAGACTCGCGTTCAGGAAAGGAAAACCTTTCCACGATTCTTCACGGCCGGCCACCAATTCGGCAATGATTCTTCCAAAAATCGAGGTCAGGTTCACCCCGTGTCCGCTATACCCGATTCCATAAAAAATGTTCTGGTATTTTCCCATGCATCCCACCGCAGGTGACTCGTCGAGCGACCAGTCGACCAGGCCGTCCCAGCCCACTTCGAACGCGACGTCCGACAGTTTCGGATAAATTCGCGTGAGCTCGCGATGAAGCTGCGCAAAATGCGCGGACGTCTCGCCGGCTTCGCTCAAGCCACCGTTAAACAGATAGCTTGGACCACCCCCGCCGATGTGAATGCGGTTGTCCTCGGTCAAGCCGAGATAGAACACTTCTGTCCGGGTGTCATTGAATGGAATTCTCCTTCGCCAGCCGATCTCCGCCAGTTGTTGCTCACTCAAAGGGGATGTCGCGGCTACGTATTCGTGCACGGGAAGAATCGAGTTTCGGAAAAATCCCAATCTCGGGCTGAATGCGTTGGTTGCCAGAACCAAAGCGCCCGCTCTGATCGTGCGTCCGCTGGTTGTGTGAAGAAGGTGTTCGCGGCCCCGTTCGATAGACGCGATTGCGGTGTTCTCATAAATCTCGGCGCCCGCATTTTCGGCTGCAGCCTTGAAAACGTGAACGAGCTTCATGGGATGAACGTGTCCGGCGCTGGGGTCGAAGAAACCTGCCTCATAAACCTCGGTACCGATCGCGTCGACAAGCTGCCGTTTGTCCCAGAATTCAACCGGCATGCCCAGCGATCGCGCATGCTCCACATAGGCTTTCGCTGCTTTAATGTCTTCCGAACTGGCCAGTACTTGTAGCGCGCCGTTAGTCCGCAACTCGCAATCAATTCCGGTCGCGGCGCTGAGCTTCGACAGCGTGCGCACATTCTCCGCCGTCAAGTCGTAAATTCTCTTGTCGATGGCTGGATCTGAGCTGAAAGACATATAGCGGTCGGCAGTCATGGTCAGTACCATGGCTCCGTTCCGTCCCGAGGCTCCATTGCCGCATCCCGCGGCTTCCAGAGCAACCACTCGCTTGTTCGGAAATATGCTGCGGATGTAGTACGCGGCCGAAAGTCCAGTGAAGCCGCCACCGACCACCGCGACATCTGCAGAAATATCGCTCGTCAACGGGGCATTCATTGGCGGCTGGCTTCGCGCCCAATAGCTGCGGTTGGTCTCAAACGCCAAAGGCTCACGCCAGATCCTGGGCGCGATCTGGTTCAGGCCGGCCGCCCCAACCAGTGCGCCGCCGCCAGCGACTGCGGCTTTTTTTAGAAAGCTGCGGCGGTTTGCAGGTTCTGCCATTTGGATTCGAAATGCCGGACAAAGACAAGGCATCAGCGTAAGAGATTATGATTCGCTCGGCAAGCAAAATGAATTCAGCTGCGCTAACGACCACGCGAAATCCACTGTAGCCGCTGGCCTCGGAAAACAATGGCTTCA
>JASHTD010000292.1 GCA_030040725.1 Candidatus Sulfotelmatobacter sp.
GCCGACCGTTCCCAAACCATCCTCGCCACCGATCGCCTCGTCGAACGCTATAAGAAAGAAGGATTCGAATTCGTGACCATCCCCGAAATGCTGAAGAGCACGTTGTCATCCTGAGCGAGGATTTTGCTTCGCAACTGCGAAGCAAAACCGCAGTCGAAGGATCCCTACCGATGACAATTTACTCGAGTAGGATCTGGCTGTCAGATTAGGAACATACTACCCCTTCGCCGCCGCCATCGCCTGCTTCGCCGCCGCAATCGTCTGCTGCACATCCTCCGGCGTATGTGTCGCGCCCAGAAACGCTGCCTCGAACTGTGATGGCGGCAAATAAACTCCCGCATCCAGCATCGCTCGATAGAATTTCCCGAACTGTTCCGTATTCGCCTTCGATGCCGATTCCCAATCCGTCACCGGTCCCGGCGTAAAGAACCACGTAAACATCGACCCCACGCGATTCCAGCACAGCGGCACGCCCGCTTCTTTTGCCGCCGCTCCCACCCCCTCCACCAACTCCCCGCTCAACTTATCGATCTGCGGATAAATCTCCTTCTTCTCATCGCGCAGGTGTTTCAACATGGCGCATCCCGCCGCCATCGCCAGCGGATTGCCCGACAATGTTCCCGCCTGGTACATCGGCCCCAGCGGCGCAACCAGGTTCATAATTTCGTTCGACCCTCCGTAAGCACCAACCGGCAACCCTCCGCCAATAATTTTCCCCAGCGTCGTCAGATCCGGGCGAATGTTATAAATTTCCTGCGCTCCGCCATACGCCACACGAAATCCAGTCATCACCTCATCAAAGATCAACACCGATTTTTCCCGCTCCGTAATCAGCCGCAACGCCACCAGAAAATCATCGGCTCCCGGAACACATCCCATGTTCCCAACCACCGGCTCCACAATCACGCACGCAATCTGATGCTTATACTTCTGAAAGGCAAACTCTACTGTCTTCGCGTCATTGAAAGGCAATGCAAGCGTGAATTGCGTAAACTCCTCCGGAACCCCCGCCGATCCCGGAATCCCCAACGTCGCCACTCCCGATCCCGCTTTCACCAGTAGCGAATCCGAGTGCCCGTGATAGCACCCTTCGAACTTCACAATGTATTTTCGTTTCGTATACGCCCGCGCCAGCCGTATCGCCGACATCGTCGCTTCCGTTCCGGAACTCACAAACCGCACCTTCTGCATCGAAGGAAACGCCGCCAGCACCAACTCCGCCAAATCCGCCTCCGACGGCGTCGACGCCCCAAAGCTCGTCCCATTGCACGCCGCGCTCACAATCGCATCCAACACATCCGGCGCCGCATGTCCCAGAATCAGTGGTCCCCACGATCCCACGTAATCAATATATTCATTTCCATCCGCATCCCATGTGTGCGCCCCTTTCCCGCGCACAATGAACGGCGGCTCTCCGCCCACCGACCCAAACGCCCGCACTGGCGAGTTCACTCCGCCCGGAATCATCGACTCCGCGCGTTTCTGTAACCTCCGCGACTCCTCAATTTTCCTGGTCATTGTGGTTGGCATTTCAGCCCTCAAGAAAAGAACGTCAAGAAATTACACAGCATGACGACTTTGCAGATGTCATCCCGAAGCCCCGCGTTTTCACCAGCGGGCCGAGGGATCTGGTGCAACCCCGCGCAAAGCAACCGTCCACTATACCAGCGTCGCAATCGCGCGAATTAACCAGATATTCACGCTTTATCCATCATCGTGCAACATCGCCCCGGTAACTTCTAGTCATTCAAGTTGCCCTTCTAACCGGGAGGGTCCAGGGACGGCTTCGGGGGCTCCGGGCTGTCCTTTTTATTTTGCCTGGTCGATCGGCTTAACATCCACGATGTCATCCCGAGCGAGCCCGTTTTTCCAGGCGAAGCAAGGACTCTGAAATGCACCATGTAGGGACAGCCGCCCTCGGCTGTCCGGCCGAGCAGAGCTCGGCAGCGGGGCCCGGGTATAAACTTTGTCCCGGCGTCATCCCGAAGGCTCGCGCTTTACTTTGGTAGACCCTCGGCTTCAGCCGAGGGCGGGGAAGCCGCGAGCCAAGGGATCTCCGGTACCTCTGTCCTTCAGGCAAGGCGTGACGCGCCCTCACTTCAAATATGCCCGCACCAGCCCAATCAAATCTTCACCCAACTCCTCCGGCGAATCCATCTGCTGCTCCGGATTCATCATGTGCAGCCGGATGTGATCCTCCAGGATCTCCGCCATCAATCCATTCACTCCCCCTCGAATCGCCGCCAGCAGCATGAGTATGTCCGCGCATTCGTCGCCCGCCGTCAGCGCCCGCTCCACCGCCGCAAATTGTCCCCGGATTCGCTTGATGCGATATAGGAGTTTCTGTTTTTCCTTTGAAATCACCGGAATCTTATCCTGCATTTTCGATTATCCTCACAATTTTACTTGCGCGTACCCTACCGGGGTATGCTATAAGAACTTGAGGGCGGAAATCTAGCAGGACTTCGGCCGAAACCCAGCGACCCTGTCTATCGGGCATCATGAGACCAGTTCTGATGCGAAAAATCACCTCATTCTTGCAAGACGACAGTGGCGAAATCTTTATGAACTTTTTACCGCCTGGATTCGAATGCTGATATCGAATCCGCTGGCCAACATTTCACGGAAAGGAGGGCATGACAATGGCTTGCATCACAATTCTCGCACCATCCATGGCGATGGCGACGACACAGCTCAAGCACAAGATTGTTCGCGAAGTTTTCGCTCCGATTCACTTCGAGCGCAAAATCGAACGGCCGTCTCCGCAAATGAACTGGGTCGTGGTCACCGACACCAACGGCAGCCGTTATCTTCGCATGCAGTGGAAAGCTGAAGGATCGTGACGGAAACCTGTAACGCTCCTTTAATCAACTGCCCATAGGCTTGTGATCAGCTGTTGATCTCGCGGCAATTTAGGTTTGGAAACCGCGTTCTGATTTAGCACGCTG
>JASHTD010000293.1 GCA_030040725.1 Candidatus Sulfotelmatobacter sp.
GCCTTGATGGTATATCAGTGCCCCTGTGGAAAACACCCTTATTTTACGCGGGTTCTACGCATTTTGTAGCGGAAAAAGCGCATTATTACAAGCCAATTCGTCGTTTCAGTTTCAAAATGGCCCGAAAAAGTGTTCATTTTGCGGACTTCTGCGCGCTTCCCGTTTTGCGTCATTCCGAAGTCCCGCGCTTTTACCAGCGGGACGGGGAATCTCGCCTGCCCAGCCAGAGAGACATGCTCACGGCGGACAAGGAAGTAAGCAGTGCTCGCCTGCCGCTTTGTCAGACGGTCCCAGCTCAATGCAATAATGGTGACTGGGGAAACCGGCATTGGCCTGCTCGATCTGCGAACTTCGTAAAGAGAAACGCTTTTGTCCCGCGGTCCACGGGCGCATCTGCCCCCAGTGTTGCGGGGAGCAGCGGGAAGTTACGCTTGATTGCCCGAGCGAATGTCCGTATTTGCAGCAGGCGCGGGAGCACGAAAAGCCGCGCCCGGCTGAGCAATTCGATCCCGCGTCCTTGTTTTTGCAGGTTGAAATTTCCGAGCAATTCACCTATGAGCGCGAGCATCTGCTGATGGGCCTGAGTTATGCGCTGGCAAAAGCGGCGCGTGCGGACCGCACTTTGAACGACCGTGATCTGATTGCCGCGCTTACTGCCATGTGTACGAGCTATGAGCGCCTGGTCAACTCCGGATTGCACTACGAGCAACCGCTGCCTGGGCGCGCACAACACGCTGTCGCTGCGCAGGTGGAAGAGATGACAAAGCAGTACCGCGAAGCGGAGCAGAAGCAACTCGGATACTCGACATTGCGGGATGGTGACGTGCTGAAGTCTCTAGTATTTCTGCTAAGGCTGGGGCATGGCCGCACGTCAGGACGACTAAAGTCCCGCGCGTTTATCGATTTTCTCTACGCACAATTCCCCGAGAAGGAGCATGCCGTGCTTACTCCGCAGGAAGCCGGCAGCAGCAGAATTATTGTGCCGTAAAGTTTCTGTGCAGCGCATTTACGAAGGCGTCATCCCGATGGCCCGAGCTTTCATCGGCGCGGCCGAGGGATCTCGCGTGCGGCTGCTCATCGCCGTCGGCTACCGGCTATCCCGGCCGATTCAACTTTCTCACCACCTGCGCCTCCGGCAACTCCCGCAACATCTCCCACACAGCCTTTCCAGTTACCGGATGTCTCGTTTCCGGCGCAATCTCCGCCAGCGGCTCCAGCACAAAACGCCTTTGCGCCATCGCCGGATGCGGAATCGTCAATTCCTCCGACTCCATCACTTCGTCGTCGAACAACAAAATGTCAATATCAATCTCCCGTGGGCCTTTCTTCTCCACCCTCCGCCGCCCCATGTGTTGCTCAATCCGCAAAATCGCCTTCATCAATTGCTGCGGAGTCTGGTTCGTCTCGAGTGCGACCGCGCAATTCAGAAACCACGGCTGCTCGGTAAACTCCACCGGCTCGGTTTCGTAGAAGGACGAAATCTTCGCCACCCCGCCAATGGCGCTGAGTCGCGAAAGAGCCTCCCGCAATTGCGCTTCGCGGTTTCCAACATTGGATCCGAGAGAAAGATAGGCCCGGTGCATAGTGCAGTACAAAGTACAGTGGATAGTGTCAGGCCTCGCTCGTTCGTTTCCCAGCAAAAAATCCTCCTTGCTCCCAAGGCGCGGCTTAATACCTTAGTTACTTTCGAGAGCTTTGGGCAGAGTCTACAATCCCCGTATGACGTTGGAATCTCTCCTCTTGAGCCAGGACGTCGACATGGTGCGAGTCCTGCGCCCGACGCTGGAAAAGCTTTCCATTCAGGTCGAAGTCTGCCAGGAGGCGAAAAAAGCCAGCCAGATCCTTACCACAGAGAAATTCGATGCCGTAATTATTGACTGCGACGATGTAAAAGGCGGCTTCGAGGTGCTGCAGGGGCTGCGCGACACTCCCAGCAATCGAAGTTCGATCGCATTTGCGGTGCTGAACGGCAAGAAGACCACCACGCAGCAGGTTTTTGGCATGGGCATCAATTTCGTTTTGCAGAAACCCGTTACCGGCCTGAACGCGGCACGCTGCTTTAACGCAGCATTGAATTTTATGGAGCGCGAGCGGCGGCGCTACTATCGTCAGCCGGTCGAGATGCCGGTTACGGTCATCCTGCAGGACAAGCCATATAACGCTAAAAGCACGAACATCAGCGAGGGCGGAATGGCGATTGTGGTGGCACAGGCACTGCCCAGGAACGGCGATGCTCGCTTGCAGTTCTCATTGCCCGGGTGCAAGGGCGGCCTGGAGATGCAAGCGGAAATGGCCTGGTGCGATGCCAAAGGGAATGTTGGATTGCGCTTTTCGAACTTGCCTCAGAGTTCGCGCGACCTCCTCGAACACTGGCTCAATGAGCAGATGGAAAAGAGCAGTGGACCGTTCGAGAAGCTCGCGGGTTCAGGTTCGGAATCTATCCAATAGCGCGATCCGGTAAGGTTCAAAAAAGAGATTGCCGTTATATCAGTTTCGCCAATTCCCTCTTCTCGCCCACTTTCGGCGGTATTCAGTTTGGCACTAGCGTCCGATGTTTGGCATGGCAAGCTGAAAGGATACGGAGAATCCAGCCATGCTTCCCGCTTCCTACCGCATTAGTCGTGTGCAGAGAACATTACAGTGGTTCGAGCAGGACATCCCTCTGCTGAATATGCGCGTCAAAGACCTCTCGGCTGAACGGCAGAAATCAGCCAAGCGGTTCGCCGCCGCGGTGATTCGCCAGACTCGCGCTGAATTGGAGAAGCTGCTCAGAGAGCATCCCGAGTGTCGAGCACAGGCTCGTAAGCATCGCGCGGACGGGCAGATTAATCCGGCTTGAGTCCAGCCAAGATCAGAAGGTCGATCCAGCTGAGACTTCTGCGCCATACGGATCAGTTGCAAGGTGCTCTTCTTCGGGCAGCGTAACTTCCTTCCACAACATCTTGTCGCGCAGGATGCGCGATACAAGCGCCGTGTGCATGGCGTGGCCCGCGCGGTCGGCGACAATCTTTCCTAGAATGCGCTTCCCCAGCAGAGCCAGGTCGCCGACCAGATCGAGGATTTTGTGCCGCACGAACTCGTCGGGGAAGCGCAGCGGGCCATTTTCAAGCCCCTCCCGAGTCAGCACAATGCAGTTCTCGCGCGAAGCCCCGCGAATCAGTCCCATATTGCGCATTGCCTTTTCATCTTCGCGCGAGCCAAAAGTGCGGGCAGGAGCGATGTTGCGCAGGTAGCTGCCATTCGAAAGCTCGACCCGAAGCGTCTCCTTGCCGATGAGCGGGTGGGGAAAATTGATGGAATAGGAAACCGAGTAGTTCTCCGCCGGCTGCACAGCGATGAATTTGTTGCCTTCGCGCATTTCCGTTTCACGAAGGATTTTCAGGTATTTGCGCGGACGCCGCTGCCTGCGGATTCCCACCTTCTGGATCATCTGCACAAAAGGCAAAGCGCTGCCGTCGAGAATCGGCAGTTCCAGGTTGTCGAGCTCGACGACGGCATTATCGATTCCGGCGCCGACAAAGGATGAGAGTAAGTGCTCGGTCGTGGAAATGAAGACGCCCTTCTTCATCAGGCTGGTGGCATAGCTCACCCGAGCCACGTTGCGGCTGCTGGCCTCGACCTCGAAGCCATCGAGATCGACGCGGCGAAAGACGATGCCCGTGCCGGGCGGGGCCGGGACGATGCGCATGGAGACCGGCGCGCCGCTATGCAGCCCGACTCCACTACACTCCACGGCTGAACGAAGTGTTTGTTCCTGGGTCAAGAAGAAAGTATGTATGTCTCGGATATCAACCAGATTACAACCAGGTTGAGAAGTTCGACTGTGGCAAAAAAGCCACAGTTCCGGACAGTTCCGCAGTTCCGGACACTCCGTTGCTGAAAGTGAACGGAGCGCCAGCTTGGTTAATGGCCGTTTGGGCTGTCCTGGACGGTTAACAAACGGTGCTCCTGGGTTATGTTCTGGCTCAGATGCTGGCCCGGCCCCACGGTGGCGCGTTACTTCTTCTTCTCAGGCTTATTCGGGTTGTACTTGGAATTGGGATCGAACATGGCCTGGTCGAGTTGCTGGTTGTAGTGAACCGCGGTAACAAAGCGCTCCGTCTGCATATCCCCATTGAAAAAACGGGTGAAGCCATAGGGGGTGTTTATGCCCTGCACCACACGGAAATTGTCGTAAAGTTCCTCTTCCAGGTTCAGCTGGCGATCGACCGGGTCGCGCCATTTGTAGCTTTTCTTGATCGGCAGGTGGGACTCGGTGTCGAGAAACACGTCCACGGCTTCATCCTTCGAATTGATCAGGGTGATCTTGTCGGCGGTGACGTCTCCGGCGAGCGCGGTGCCATCGTAGAACAGCGCCACCCCAGGGTCGTTGATCCAGACGTGCAGCATATTTTCCAGGGAGAATTTGCGGTGCCGCAGGTACTCTTCGAGATCCTTGGTCTCAACCGAACGGGGGCCTTTATAGGTCAGTTCCCAGCCCTTGTTGCCGACGTAAAGGTAAGCGACATCGCGCTCTTTGGTGACCTCGATTCGCTCTTTATCGGGAGGTTCGACGAAGCGCCAGAACACTAGACCATCGCTGTTGGGGCGCCCATGGTAAAAGCTGTAGGTGCGGCCTTCCTCCTCCATGTCGTGGATGTCCAGGTAGGCTTGGCCACCGAGGGCCTCAATC
>JASHTD010000294.1 GCA_030040725.1 Candidatus Sulfotelmatobacter sp.
CAGCGCGACCCCAGCCAATCGGACAATACAGTGCACGATTCTCAATCTGTAGATACTCATGTGGGGACAGCCGCCCTCGGCTGTCCAATCGAGCGAAGCTCGATAGCTCCCGCGCGGCACACCTTATAATAATAGATTCGATCATGGATGGGGCACGAACAAATCCCGATGGGGTCGACCTTTCCGTCATCGTCCCCGCGCGCAACGAAGAATCCTGCCTTGCCGCCTGTCTGCAATCCCTCCTCGCGCAAAGCGGCGTAGTTTTCGAAATCATCGTCGTCGACGATCACTCGACCGACCGCACTCGCGAAATCGCCGAATCATTCGTCGCCCTTGGAGCCCCGGACGGCTCGTCCGGGGGCCATTCCCCTCCCACAGTGAGTGTCATCGACGCTGGCCGGCTTTCACCAAACTGGACGGGCAAAAACAACGCCCTCGCCACTGGAGCTAAAGCTGCCCGAGGCCACTGGCTCCTCTTCACCGATGCCGATACCCTCCATCTTCCTGGCTCGCTGGCTCGCGCCCTCGCCGAGGCCAGTCGCCGCAAAGCTGGCATGCTCTCCTATTCGCCGCAACAGATCGTTCGCACCTTTTGGGAAAAATCTGTCATGCCGGTGATTTTCGCCGAACTCGCTGCAACCTATCGGCCCTCGCAGGTCAGCAACCCTAACTCCGCCGCAGCTGCCGCCAACGGCCAATACATTTTGATCAAAAGGGAAGCCTACGAAGCCGTCGGGGGCCATGCCGCCATCGCCGATCAAATCCTCGAAGATGTCGCGCTGGCTCGGGGCGTAAAACGCTCCGGCCACAAAATATTTTTTCGCTACGCCGCCGACGCCGTCCGCACCCGCATGTACCGCAATTTTTCGCAGCTGCGCGAAGGCTGGACAAAAAATCTGGCATTGCTCTTTCCCGCTCCCCGTCGTCTCGCCGCTATCCGCGCGCTCGAATTTCTTCTCATCGTCGGCAGCCTCGCCGTTTCCGCTGCCGAGCTCCTGCGCGGCCGCAGCGTTTCTGCCCTTGCAACCGGACTGCTCGGCCTGTTGCTCTATACGGCATTTATTGCGCGTATTCGCAGCGCACACTTCCAATGGGATTCGAACTTGCTTTCTTTATTCGGCCTGCCCGTTTTTTCTTATCTCCTGCTTCGCTCGCAGCGTTTTCATGAGCGCGGCATAGTTGCCTGGAAAGGCCGTACGTATTCAAGACCAACTGCCAACGAAAAGCCAAGTGAACCGCATGTACACTCAAATGCTTGTTTTTCCGGATGCAGCGAGGAACCTGCTGTTGCTGGCGACCGACATCTCCTGAGAACTGGCAGCTGAGAACTGACAGCTATGCTTTTCCTCACCCGCAAAGCCGAATTCGCCGCTTCGCACTACTATCACAATCCCGACTTCACTCCCGAAGAAAATCGCCGCATCTTCGGCAAATGCAATAACCCCAACGGCCACGGTCACAATTACACGCTGGAAGTCACCGTCAAAGGCAAAGTCGATCCCCGTTCTGGCTTCGTTGTCGATCTCAAGCAACTCAAAGAAATCATGAATCGCGAAGTCCTCGACGCCATGGACCATCGCTTTCTCAACAAAGAAGTCCCCGAATTCGCCAGGCAAATCCCGACCACGGAAAACATCGCCATCGTTATCTGGCACCGCCTCGAATCGAAACTCGACCGCGCCAAACTTCATCGCGTCCGCGTCTACGAAACCCCAGACCTGTTCGTCGATTTCTACGGAGAGGAGTGAAAAGCCATTGATTGCCACGATTGTTGATTGTCAGAATCAGAGATGAAAGCCGTCTTCGACCTAAAACAGCTCACTCTGTCATTCTGAGCGAAGGACGAGCGCAGCGAGTTCCGAGTCGAAGAATCCCTGCCGAAAGGAAGCACCGCTGGGGCGGCTTTCAATCAACAGTCACAAATCACCAATCGACAATTCGCTATGATCGTTCATCTCTCCCGCCGCTATCTCTTCTCCGCGTCTCACCGCCTTCACAGCGACGCCATGTTCCCGGACGAAAACCAATCCACTTACGGCAAGTGCAACAATCCCTACGGCCACGGCCATAATTACACCATTCAAATTACCGTCAGCGGCCCGGTCGATCCCCAAACCGGCATGGTGTGCAATCTCTTGGATCTCGACAGTTTTATCGAAAGGGAGGTGCTCGCCCGCTACGATCACCAGAATCTGAACACCTTGGCCGAATTTTCCCGCCAGGTCCCGACCACCGAAAACCTCTGCATTCACATCTACGAAATAGTGCAGCGCGGCTTCACGCTGGCGCATCTGGATAGAGTGGGGATCGAAGAAACCATGCTGAATTCCTTCGAATATGCCGGTGAAGGAGAACCGCCAAGGTAGAATTGTCATCCTGAGCGGCGTCTTTTGCCGCGAAGGATCTATGCAAGTGGAATTTGCCGAGGAGGTTTTAAATTACTCAATTACCAGATTGCAAAATTACTCAATCCCCATGAATCCTACGACTGAACCCACAACTCTCACCTCCGCCACCTTCGAAGATCTCATCAGGGAAATGATCGTTCGCCTCGGCGAAGACCCCAACCGCGAAGGCCTGCAGCTTACGCCCGAGCGCGTCCGCAAGTCGCTGCAGTTTCTTACTCGCGGCTATAGCGAAGATCCCGAAACCCTCCTGAAAGGTGCGCTCTTCACCGTCTCTTATGACGAAATGGTCATCGTCAAAGATATCGAGATGTTCAGCCTTTGCGAGCACCACCTGCTGCCATTCTTCGGCAAGGTGCACGTGGCTTACATCCCCAACGGCAAGGTCATCGGCCTCAGCAAGGTCCCGCGCCTCATCGAGCTTTTCTCGCGGCGCCTGCAAATCCAGGAGCGGCTGACCACGCAAATCGCTGAAACCATCCAGAAGGTCATCGAGCCGCAAGGCGTCGGCGTCGTCATCGAGGCCCGCCATCTTTGCATGATGATGCGCGGGGTTGAAAAGCAGCACTCCGAAGCGGTCACGTCGTCCATGCTCGGCTGCTTCCGCGAAGAACAGGAAACCCGCCAGGAATTCCTCTCACTCATCCGCCAGCGCTCCAACAGCGTCTAGAAGTTTTGGGCGGCGGCATTCGGTGCGTTTTTGGGTAGTGTCCTAACAGTGCGTTGTTTGAAACTTTTCCACACCCCGCCCATGAAATGAACGCTTCCTAATGTTCACTTTCCCTAGAGGGATTGCCGCGTGCAGGGAATAATAGCTAGGCAAATTCCGGCGTGGAAAAATAGCT
>JASHTD010000295.1 GCA_030040725.1 Candidatus Sulfotelmatobacter sp.
TACTGCAAAAATGAATCTAGCTATTTTTGTCGTCATCATCGCGGCACTGATGTTGGGCGTGATTTTGCTCCTTTCGGTCAAACAGACCCTCTGGAGCAGGCGAAGCACAAACTTAATTGGTGCCATTCAGCCGATTGACGTGGAGGCGTTCCGAAACCTTACCAGTCCTGCGGAGGATGAATACCTGCGGCGCAGCCTCAGCCCCACCCAGTTCCGAAGAGTACGTCGTGAACGATTGCGTGCCGTGGTTGCTTACATTCACGTAGTCGCTGAAAATGCAGGCGCACTCGTGGCCGTGGGCGAATCGGCCCTTGCCAGCGGTGATGCGAAATTAGCTGACCCGGCTCGAGCCTTAGTGAACGACGCTCTCCTGCTGCGCCGCAATGCAACTGTGGCTATGGCGCGAATCTATATCGCCCTGGCGTGGCCGAATTCGGGATTTGCGGCGCTCCCTGTGGCTGACCGCTACGAGCAATTGAGCGGCACGGCCATGCTGCTTGGGCGGCTGCAGAATCCCGCCATGCCGGTTCGTCTCTCTGCGACGCGTTGAGCTGGTGACGCGGGTCACTGACGATTGCGCTGCCCCTCGTGCATAATCCGTTCGGCTGGTGCCCCTGGTCGCGGCAACGATAACTGAACGATTACCGGCTTCAGTCCATCCTTGTTTTCGGTCACCGATCTGGTGTAAAAACCAGCGGGGCGTGCCATCCCCAATTCGAGCTGTTTTCGCGAACCATCAGAGTTGTTCCGCCGCCACTGAGTGAGCGGCACCCAGGGAGACTCTTATGATCTTCGGGTTAACCATCCGCAACCACAAAGCTCTTTTCGTCTCGTTGCTCGTTGTCTTTGCCTCCGCGATGGCTTTCGCTCAAGGCGGCGCATCCACCGGTGATCTGCACATCACCGTGAAAGATCCCAAAGGCGGTTTGGTGGCGAATGCTACGGTCGTCGCCAGCGACGCCGCCAAGGGTCTGGTGCGCACTGCAACCGGCGATAATCAGGGCGGTTACAGCGTCCGCCAGTTGCCCCCTGGAACTTATACGGTAACGGCACAGGCTCCGGGCTTCGATAAGGCTCAAGCCAACGACGTCAGCATCACCGTCGGAGGGCTAGTGGAGCTTCCCGTTGTTCTGGCGCTGCCTACCGGCAAGGTAACGGTGGAGGTGACCTCGCAAGCGGACCTGATCGAAACGTCGCGCACCTCGACTACAGACACGATCGGCGAACGGCGCATTGACAATCTGCCCATCAACGGCCGCAACTACATCAACTTCACCTTGACCGATTCTCAGGTCAATCGCGATAACGCGCCCGAGACCGGCGCCGCGCCCACTTCCGGCCTGAACATGAGCGGGCAGCGCGCTCGGTCGAACCTGGTGAACGTCGACGGTGCAGACGCGACCGACAACGGCGTAAATGGAGTTCGTTCCACGGTTTCGCAGGAAGACGTGCAGGAGTTTCAAATCATCACTAATAATTACGCGCCGGAATACGGCCGCGCCGCGGGCGGCGTGGTCAATATCATCACCCGCTCCGGCTCGAATGATTTTCACGGAGACGTCTTTGGCTTTCTGCGCAATCGCAATTTCCAGGCGGTAAATCCATTCAGCACAGTTCCCAATCCCGCTTACACGCGCGTGCAAGCTGGAGCAGCCTTCGGTGGGCCAATCAAGAAGGACAAAACCTACTATTTCTTCTCGTACGAAATAACCCGGCGGCACGAGACGGGCTTTTCGGATATTGGGGCGAATAACTTCGGGCTGGTTCCATTCAATACCGCTCAGGTCGGCTTGCCATTCGGCACGCTTCAGCTCACTTCGGACCAGGTGAGTTTTCTGACGAATCCGGCGACGTTGGCGGCGGAAGCGAACCCGCTGTTCCTGGCCGGGGTTGAGAAATACGCCGTGCTCGCGGGCGCGTCTTCTGGTCAGGCCATTCAAGGCGCTTGGCCTACCACGATGGTGCAGGCTTTGAGTGGCGGTCTGTTATCGGCCTGGGCGGGATTTCCGACAAGTTGTACCCCTCCCGGCCCGTGCTCTCCGGTGCCCGCTTCCTATCAAACGCTGAACTCACAGATCGGCAACTTCCCCGTGTTTGAGGGTACGAGCCTCTATTCGTTCCGTATCGACCACAACATCAACGTCAACAATCGCTTGATGTTGCGAACCAATGTAAGCCCCAGCACGATTACCGGAATTGAAGTGAGCGGCCAGGACCAGCCCTTCGGACAGAATGCATACTCCCGCACGTCGGAACAGACTTATCGCGATGTTGCCGGGGTTGCGCAAGACACCTGGACCCTCGGCACCAACAAAGTCAATGAATTTCGTTTTCAATACGCACGCCGCGGCTTGTCCTACTTTTACAACACTGCAATTCCCGGTGGTTCTGATCCCGCGGTCAACATTCCCGGCTACGGTTATTTTGGCCGCGAGCCTTATTCCTACATTCAGCGCGTCGAGCAGCGTTATCAATTCACCGACAATTTCTCCTGGACCCTGGGCACGCACAGCACGAAGTTCGGCGTGGATTTCAATTACATCAATACCACTGCCACTTTCACCGTTAATTACGGCGGCGTCTACGATTTCGGCGCACAAACGTCAGCCAATCTCGGCTTCATCTCTCCGGTGCCCGACGACCCATTCCCAAGTCTTTCCCCGGTGCAAGCCTACGGCGCAGGTCTGCCGGAAGACTTCATTCAAGGCATCGGCAACCCCCACGATTCGTTCCCCAACAAGCCGCTCGGGGTTTTCTGGCAGGATTCGTGGCGCATTCATCCGAATCTCACACTGAACTACGGGCTTCGTTACGATATTGAATTCCCACCGCAGTTCAAGCCGGTCACCGCGCTGGCACAAGCCGGATATAACTTCCTGGGATTACAGAAGGGCATTCAGACCGATACCAACAACGTTCAGCCACGGCTCGGCCTGGCCTGGGATCCAAAAGGCGATGGCAAAACCGTTCTTCGGGCCTCGTACGGAATGTTCTATGACCATCCCCTGCTCGGGCTTTACTTCCTGGGCGATGCTTCCGATGGCTCGACCAGCGGACAACTGGTTTTTGCCGGAACGGGAGGATGCAGCGGCGCTGGCAACCCAGGAAACCTGAATGCGATTCCCATCTTTCAAGGATTACCCATCAATGTTGCTGGATCGCCCTGCGCAGCGTCTGCCAGCGGCGCGACGCTTTCCGCGCTCGGCTATGAGGCTAATCAGCAGCAGTTCAACGCTTTTCAGCCAAATTCGGTTTTTCTCAATCAAAATTATCTGAGTCCGGCGACCTTCATGCCGCTGGCGTTTCAACCCTTCGGTTATCCGCAGGCCAAGAATTTCGTTTACGCCTACGCACAGCAGGGAAATTTCAGCGTCGAGCGCGATCTCGGTGGTGGCTATGCTCTCGATCTTGCTTATAACTTCAACGGCGGCCGCCATCTGAATCGTCCGATCAATTCCAATGCAATTCGCGGCGATCTGATGATCGACAATCTGCTGGTTGCGCAAGCGGCCGCGGTAGCCTCCGGGATCGGGCCGACAAATCCGAATTACCCGACCAGCCCGTTCACCGTGGGAACATCGACTGCCTTTGCGCCTTGCGGCGTGCTTCCGAACGGCAAGGCCTATGTGCCGTCGTCTCTGATGGGTTTCTTCCGCCCCAGTGGCTTGAATCCTTCCATCGCGGTTGCGCTTGAGCAAAGCGGGGGAGCCGGCTGCATCACCATCGCGCAAGGCATGCTTCAAGGCCTGGCGAGCCAGGGTTTCAACACCGCGTGCAATCCGGCGACTCTGGCGGGTTGCATCCCCTTCAGCGACATGGACGCCAACTACTCGACTGGCACCTCCGACTACAACGGGTTCAGCGCCAACCTGCGCAAGCGCTTCAATCGCAATTTCGAATTTCTCGCTTCTTACACCTGGTCGCATGCTATTGATGACTCAACCGACCTGGAGGCAACACTGACGCCTCAGGATAGCTATTATCCCAACCGCGATCGCTCGACATCGTTGTTCGATCAGCGCCACCGGTTCGTCTTCAGCGGGGTTTACCAGCTCGGCAACGTGGGCCGAGGCGCAGTCAGAACGATCTTCAGTAACTGGACGTTCGCTCCTCTCATTGAGTTCGGTTCCGGACGGCCTTTTAACATTATTACGGGCAGCGACGACAATCTGCAGTTGTCGTCGCTCACCGGCCGTCCCAATACTTTCGTAAATGCCGCGTGCACGGCGCTCGGTTATCCGGTGGTGAACTCGAAGTTTTCCCCGACCGGAGTTTTTCAGGAACCCTGCCCGGCCGAGTTCAATGGCACGCTCTCGTCGCTCGATGGAAACTTGGGGCGCAACGCGGGGGTACAACCCTGGACGGTGTTCGACGATTTCCGCATCGCCAAGCGCATCTACTTCACCGAGCGCTACAACCTGGAACTCATCGCCGACATGTTCAATATCGCAAATCGCTACAACGTGTCTGCCGTAAGCCCGCTGTTTACGAACGCGGGACAGGCAACAGCGGCCTATGATCCGCGGCAGTTCCAATTCGCGATGAAGTTTTACTGGTGAGTTGTTTCAAGGGATTGGTCATCCTTGCGTGCCGTATGGGCCAACTTGCACTCGGTACGACGATGGCCGGGTGTTACACTTCTGCTTCACCATCCTTGGCGCTTGCCGGAGTTCGCTCTGCATGTCTCAACCCAACTCGCCCACACCGCGCACCCGTGTGGTTCGCGAAGCCCATCGCGGAGTTTACGATCGTGAAACGGCATATCGAATCCTCGACGAAGGTTTCCTTTGCCACGTCGGTTTCTCCATCGACGGACAGCCCTTCGTAATTCCCACCTTGTACGGACGCAAAGACGACCAATTATTTGTCCACGGCTCAGCCGCCAGCCGCATGTTGAAGCAGATGAGGGAGAGTCTTCCGGTTTGCGTGACGGTCACTCTGGTCGATGGATTCGTGCTAGCGCGTTCCATTTTTAACCAATCGATGAATTACCGTTCCGTGGTCGTTTTGGGCAAGGCCACGCTGGTCGACGATCCGGCGCAGAAGCTGGAAGCGTTGCATCTGCTTTCCGAGCACATCATTCCCGGTCGCTGGGACGATGTGCGGCAACCGAACGAACGGGAGCTAAAACAGACGTCCGTGCTGAGATTACCGATCGAAGAGTTCTCGTCGAAAGTCCGTGCTGGCGGCGCGATCGACGATGAAGAAGATTATTCATTCCCGACGTGGGCAGGAGTGTTGCCACTGCAGATGAAACCCGGCGAACCAATCGCGGATGAACGGCTTCTGGAAGGGCAGCAAGTGCCGAAATACGTCCGAGATTATTCACGGAATCAGCCGATCAAGAACTGACTAGACTTCTGTGCGAACCTCCGGTTAGCGTGGGTTTCAAACCAGGTTACCTCGTACACTGAGTGCTATGGAATCGCTAGCCAGGATTGCCCACCGCCGACTTTATCCCTCGCTTGCCGATCCCAATTATCTAACTCTTCGGGCGCGGCGCATCAGGCTTGCGGCCTGGGCTCGCCAGTTTCAGGGTCAGCACCTCGCAGTCCTGGACATTGGGGGCAGATATCAACCTTATCGTCCTTTGTTTGACGGCAGCATCAAGCATTACTTTGCGCTGGACCTTGTCCGGACTGAATTTGTAGATATTGTGGCGGATGCGGAAGTTATGCCGTTCCCCCCTTCGACCTTTGACCTGGTGATCGCCACACAAGTCTTTGAATATCTCCGGAACCCTGCTGGAACTGCGAAACAGATACACGCAGTCCTTAAACCGGGCGGCGTGTTGCTGGCCAGCTTTGCCGCTTGCGCCCCAAGGTTCGCAGACAATGAACTTTGGCGGTTCACCGGTTCAGGCTTGCGATTGTTGCTGGAGCCATTTGAGGCGGTCGAAGTCGTTCCAGAGCTTCACAGCATTGCCGGACTCATTCGGACCGTAAATCTTGGACTCGACACGTTTGTCCGATACGAGATTGTGCGCCGCGCGTACCGGCTGACCGTTTGTCCGATATTGAATTTCGCAGGGTTAGGTTTAGAAGCGCTAAAACTTACGGCCAATGATCAGTTTACGACCAACTACAGTGTGAGGGCTGAGAAGGCACGATAGGCCGAGCCACCGTTGCATCTCACGGCCCGATGGTCCGCTCTCGTTCACGGGATCAGCAGCAGTTTTCCCGTGGTCTTCCGACCTTCAAGATCGCGATGTGCTCGCTGTGCCTCGGCCAAGGGATATGTATGTTCGATGCGAAGCTTGAGTTTTCCACTTGCCAGCATTCCGAACACTGCCTGCGATCGGGCAACCAATTCCTCACGGCTGGCCGTATAAACAAACAGCGTAGGACGGGTCAGATAAAGCGATCCTTTTTGCGACAGAACAATGGGATCGAAAAGCGGCACCGCACCGCTTGATCCTCCGAACAGCACCATCATTCCGCGGGGCCGCAGAACGTTCAGGCTTTTTTCGAATGTGGTTTTGCCGACCGAGTCATAGACCACATCCACTCCTTTGCCTCCCGTGAGCCGCCTGGTTTCGGCTTCGAAATCAGTCTGAGTGTAAAGAATGATGTCGTCCGCGCCGGCCGCACGAGCGAGCTTGGCTTTTTCTTCTGTCGAAACCGTGCCGATCACGCGTGCCCCTATGTTGTGCGCCATCTGCACCAGCAAAAGCCCGACTCCGCCCGCGGCGGCATGAACTAACGCCGTTTCTCCTCTTTTCAAGGGATAAGTACTGTGCGACAGATATTGTGCCGTCATGCCCTGCAGCATCGCGGCCGCAGCCTGCTGATCGCTCACTCCTTTGGGAATTGACACCAGCCGGTCTGCTGGAACGGCGGCATACTCGGCGTACGCTCCAAGTTGGCCGCACCAGGCGACCCGGTCTCCCACCTTCACCAATTTGACATCGTTGCCAACCGCTAGCACTGCCCCGGCGGCTTCCTGCCCCAGAACGAAAGGCGGCGTCGCTTTGTAACGCCCCTCGCGGTAGTAGACATCGATAAAGTTCACGCCCGACGCGGCAATCTTCACGACCGCCTCGTTCGCCTTCGGTTGCGGGACTGGCAAGTCCACCAATTCCATCGCTTCCGGCCCGCCCACTTGCTTGACTTGTATGGCTTTCATGCCTGGCTTGGATTCTATTTTCGACGTAAAGGATTCTCAGAGCGGCGGTCGAGAACCATCGGTCAGTTTCTCTCACCTCTGACAAGTGATCGCTGACCCCGGACGCCACTCTGCTACACTGGCGCGTTCAGAAAAAGAGGCCCTTCGTCATGGCTGAAAAGAAACCCCAGACTTTCGCCAATCACACACGCCTGGATCCGCCTTTTCACTTCTTCGTGCTCCCGGTATTTGGTCTGACCGCAATCGCGGCAACGATTCACTTCATTTGGCGGCCGAGCTGGCATTCCGCCGCGTTCTTTGTAATCTCGGTTGCTGCCGCAACTGCCGTAGTGAAGGCTCGCATGTACGCTCTTCGGGTGCAGGATCGCGTCATCCGGCTTGAGGAACGCCTGCGTCTCTCCATTCTTTTGCCCGAACCCTTGCGTGGACGCATTCCCGAGCTGAGCGAGGAACAATTGATCGCGCTCCGTTTTGCATCGGACGGGGAGGTGGCCAAACTCGCCGAGCGTACGCTCTCCGAGAAACTTTCACGGGCGGATATCAAGAAAGCCATACAAGTCTGGCGTCCGGACTATTGGCGAGTCTGACGGTTCCGCCGGATAGGGCAAGCGAAGGGCGAAATCGCTCGATCTCTTTGAAACCTTTGGGCATTGGTTTGCCGTCTGAATTCTGGCAATCGCCTCCGCCCGGTGCCGAAAGTAACCAGGGCGGAACTTTTCAGCGGTTGACCTGAGGCCATTGGCAGCGTACGATTTTTGGATAGAATTCACTGAATTGTAATCACGGGGAGTATTGCGTATCTCGTAGATAACTATGCAGGTTGGGAATCTCCAGGTGCGGATTGCGATGCTCGCTGCCGCGGTATTGGCGGGCTCGTCGTGCTCCGCCAAAAAACCAGTTGTCGTGGCTCATGCGGCAACCGCTCCGCCAGCGATTACGGCCAGTCCTGCAGACCCGGCATCGCCGGCAAAACAGGCGCAAGCCTCGGCGAGCCCGCCCAGTGCCCGGGAGCCCAATTCCGCTCCGGCGCAGGCTCAACTCGCTACTCCCACAGCAGAAGCCGTATCTTCAACCACGGCCCCCGCTCCCGACCCGGTTGCAGATCTAATCGCCCGGGTGGAAAGGGAATATCAGGCAGGAATGGATGCCTACCAGGCCGGCCAGACCGACTCAGCCAAGCAGCATTTCGACAGCGCCTGCAATGCGCTGCTCGACAGTAAACTCGACATCCGCTCCGACAATCGGCTCGAGCAGGAATTTGAGCGCATCGTAACCGGCATCGACAAATTGAATCTCGGCGACTTAGCCGACGCGGATGCTCAGAAATCGGAACCGGCGCCGATCGATGAAACCAATGGCATTACTCCCTCTGCCGACGCCAAGACAAAGGCGAAAGCTCAGGCTGAGATCAAGGCCACGCACTCCGATCTGCCGCTCATGATGACCGACCAGGTCGCGGGTTACATCAGCTACTTTTCGACCCATGGACGCGGCACCTTCGAGCGCGCTTACGCGCGTTCCGGCCGCTACCACGACATGATGGTTTCGATTCTCAAGGAAGAGGGCGTTCCCCAGGATTTGATTTATCTGGCTCAAGCCGAGTCAGGGTTCCATCCCCTCGCAGTCTCCCGCGTGGGAGCTCGCGGTATCTGGCAATTCATGGCCAGTCGCGCCCGCGGCTACGGTCTGCAACACAACATGTGGGTGGATGAGCGCCAGGATCCGGCGAAATCGACTCGTGCCGCAGCCCGGCACTTGCGCGATCTTTACGCGCAGTTCGGCGATTGGTATCTGGCCATGGCTGCCTACAATTCCGGCCCCGGCACCGTGCAGGCCGCCGTAAAACGCACCGGATACGCAGACTTCTGGGAACTCTACCAGCGCAATGTTCTGCCGAAGGAAACCCGAAACTACGTTCCCATCATCCTCGCCGTCACGATCATGGCCAAGAATCCATCCCAGTACGGCTTTGATGATGTCAACATGGATGAGCCAGTTGCGTACGACGAGGTGGAAATCGATTATCCGGTGAGCTTGCGTCTGGTGGCCGAGTGCGTGGATTCTACGACCGAGCAGCTACAGGATCTGAATCCCAGCTTGCTACGCTTAAGCACGCCACGCCAGGGCAAATTCGAGTTGCGCCTGCCGGCCGGAACCAGGGATACGTATCGGACAGCCATCGCGTCCATCCCGCCCGATATGCGCTTGTGGTGGCGTTATCACAAAGTTGAGCCGGGTGATACCGTCGCTTCTCTTGCCCATTCCTACCGCGTAAGCGCCAAGTCGATTGAAACCGCTAATCATCTTGAGGGCGCCGATCTGGAGCAGAATGCGCATCTGATTATCCCCATCGCTCCCAGCAAACACCCTGTTGATACAGCTACTTATGCGCGGCGCATTACCCGCTATCACGTCCGCCGCGGCGACACGGTCGAAAGCGTTGCCGAGAACTTCGGGGTTTCTCCAAAGATGCTTCGCCGCTGGAATGGCCTTCATAGCGACAGCCTTCAGGGGCGGAGAGTTCTGGCTCTGCATCTTCCGATATCGCCTGGCAGCGAAAAGACTTTGACCGCGTCGCGCACATCCCTGGCCCATCGCAGGACGAGCGAGGTTGCGAGCAACGAGGTTGCGGCTGAGAATCCAAGGGCATCCAACACCGAAGATTCTTCTGAGGGCACTGCCGTTCTTCGCCACACCGTCCGATCCGGGGAAACCCTCTACTCCATTGCCACTGCCTACAAGACCACCGTTGCTGCCTTGAAGCGCAGCAATGGCAACGTCGCCATTCTCCGGCCCGGAATGATCTTGATCGTCCAGCCGGCTCAGTGAATTCGTTTCGCTTTCGACTCGTCGCGCAACGAATTCCCAAAATGAATCAATCGGAACTTCCAATCCTCTAGAGCCTGTTGCGTGGCGCCCAAACTGCGATACAATCCTCCCGCGTCTTCCAATCAGCTCACAGACATAAAAAGCATAAGGAGGTTTCATGCGTTTCCGTTCACTGTTTCTCCTGCTCACCGGGGTTGCATTGTTGGCAAGTCTCAAGCCGCCACCCGCTTTTGCTCAGGATGGAGCCGCGACCTTCAAAACCAAGTGCTCGGCCTGCCACGGCGCCGAGGGTCAGGGCAAGATTGGCCCGGCCCTGAAGGGCACCAGCCTTAGTGCCGACGATATTGCAAATCTCCTCACCAAGGGAGACGACGCGAAGAAACCGCCGCATAAGAAAGCCATGAACGGGGTCTCGGATGCGGATGCGAAAGCGGTCGCCGAATTCGTAAAAACGCTTAAATGACCGTGGGTTCTAAGATCGGCGGAATGCAATCGCATGCGTTCCGCCGGTCTCTCAACTCTGCATCCCAAGCCTGGCCTTCCAAATCATCAAATTTCCGCTCCCCCATCGAATCCTCTTTCCTTTCCATCGCTTCGTGTGATAACAGGATAAGCAGACTTATGCGATCATGGGTCTTGCAGCGTGCACCAATCGTCGTGCTATAATCGCGCGCCGTTCGAGCACACAGTTTTCGGCCTTTTAACTTTCGTTTCCGGCAGCCGAGCGATCATTCTGGCGCAAGGAAGCCAATAAAGATCAGGAGGAGCAATGACGTTTTACGATCCCACTCTCTACGCACGTGATGACGAAGAGGATTTCGGCGACAGCGGAGCCTACAGCGAGTCTCTGGAAGAAGATTTTGAAGAGGAAGAAGAGGAAGAAGAAGAACCTGCCGGCGCCGAGCCGGAAATGAGCGAGCCGATGGCACCTCCGCCGCCAGCCCCGCCCAAACCCGCCGCTCCGGCCGGAGGCGGAGGAGGCGGCGCCAGAAAGCCAGCCGCAAAGAAGAAAGCTGCGAAAAAGAAGGCGGCCAAGAAAAAACCTGCCAAGAAGAAAGCCGCGAAGAAACCGGCCAAGAAGGCCAAAAAAACCAAAAAGAAATCTCCGGCGAAGAAAGCCAAGAAGAAAGCAAAGAAAGGCCGCCGCCGCTAAGCGCGTCGGAAGTATCTAGAACCGCGGCCTGGCCGCGGTTCTTTTCTTCTGAGCGTTGTTTCCTCAAGAGCTGGGTTCTCAGGAATATTCGCTTCTTGAAGAACGTTTTGCGCGGATGGCCGTTGTCTGGCCGCCTATTTTTTGCCTTCGACCGCGGCGCGACACTTTCCATACAGCTCCAGCAAGTGAGCGGCGTACTCGTCGGGTTTGGAAGCCGAACCTGTTCCCTGAAAACCCACCCCGGAGGACGTCGTGCGTCCGTATCCCGTGGTCATCGCCACAAATTTCATCAGATCGAGCGCGATATCCTCGTTGCGGCGCGCTCCTGCATGCAAAGCTGGACCTTCTTCCATGAGTCCTTCTCCTGAACCGGGAATATAAGGAAGTGCTTCTTCGTCTTCCATACTGCTGTGCCCTACGCGTCGATGATATCAGGGTCGGAAGCGCGGCGCGCAGGTCCATGCAGCCTCTCATCGCTTCGATTTCCCAGGCCGTTTAAGAGGAGCGATGCTCATCCGCCGGCTCGAGTCACGAATGAGTTGATTGAGCCGCTTCACTCGCGTGGTCTCTTTTTTCGCACTGATCACCCAATAGGTTGACGTTCGCCGGTACCACGGCGGCTGGGACTGAAAAAACTCCCAGGCAACAGCATTTGTACGGAACTTCTTTTCGTATCCCGCTGGAAATTTGGCATGCTTGCGTTGTTCGTAGGAGTAGGTCGCTGTCCGCTCACTGCTGCGCTTTTCGAAAGCCGCTGTTCCGGCTGGATGCATCATCCCTATCGCTGCAAGCTCGGTAGCGCGCTTCAAGTTGATCGCACTCCAGATGCTTCGCGGTTTTCGCGAAGTGAAGCGTATTTTGTAGGCAGCCTCGTCGATACTTCTGCGAATGCCGTCGATCCAGCCGAAGCACAGTGCGCCATCCACCGCTTCCGGCCAGGTAATGCTCGGACGCCCGGAATCGCGTTTGTAGAAGCCAACCCAGAGTTCCTGCCTATCGGCGTGATGCGCGTCAAGCCACAAGCGCCACGCAGCCGGGTTTGGAAAAAAGTGTGGCTTCGGCGGCATCGGCTAGCTATTCCTCGCAGATTACATCAGCCATAAAGCATCTACGTCCACAATGATCTGAGTCCGCGGAATCTTTTGCGCCGTGGCATGCACCAGCATGGCACGCAAGGTTCGATTGAGTTTTTCGCGGCTGGCCGACTTCAGCACAAAATGATAGCGGTAGTCGCGCTTCAGCCGCATAATCGGCGCGCTTGCCGGTCCGAGCACACGAACGCCCTCGTGGCGGTTCTGCTCGAACCATTTTCCCATCGCTCCAGACCACTCCAATGCCTCGTCGAGTTTGAGGCTGCGAAACAGAACGTTGGCGAGTGCCGAGTATGGCGGATAATGCATCCAGCTGCGGAAACGCAGCTCCTTTTCGTAGAACCCGCTGAAGTCGTGATGCGCGGCGTATTGCACCGCATAGTGATCCTGAAAGTAAGTTTGCAAGACTACTTTTCCCGGCGATTGACCGCGGCCTGCGCGTCCCGCAACCTGTGTCAGCAGTTGAAACGTCCGTTCCGCCGCGCGAAAGTCTGGAAGACCCAGCGCGCTGTCAGCCCCAACCACACCCACCAGCGTAACGCCGTGAATGTCATGCCCCTTGGCAATCATCTGCGTGCCTACCAGCAGATCAAGTTCGCCTTCGCTGAGTGCATTGAGAGTGCGCTCAAAATCTTCGTGCCCGCGCACGGTATCTCGATCGAGCCGCGCGATGCGTGCCTGCGGGAACATGCCATGCAACAGCTCTTCCAACTTTTCCGAGCCGGTGCCGAGAAAATATACGTACTCGCTGCCGCAGTGTACGCACGCCTTCGGCACCGGTGCGAGATACCCGCAGTAGTGGCAAATCATTTTGTGCTCGCGCTTGTGATGCGTCAGGGCGATGGCGCAATTCCGGCACTCGAGCGTTTTGCCGCAGGCGCGGCAGAGCACGACGGGCGAATATCCACGCCGGTTGAGCAACACCATAACCTGCTCTTTGCGTTCGAGCCGCTCTTTGATCTCCGCTACAAGCTTTCGCGAAATGACCTGCTCCTGTCCCGTTTCCTGAACCTCTTGGCGCATGTCGATGATCTCGACTTCGGGCAGAGGCCGCTGCTCGACCCGGTCGGGCAATTCGATCAAGGCGTATTTGTTCTTGGTCGCGTTGAAATACGACTCCAGCGAAGGAGTCGCCGATCCGAGAACGACGGCAGCGTTTGCCATCTTCGCGCGCATCACAGCAACATCGCGCGCGTGGTAGCGCGGTGTTTCCTCCTGCTTGTAAGAAGCATCATGTTCTTCATCGACAACGATTAGAGCCAGATCAGAAACTGGAGCAAAAACCGCCGACCGCGTGCCCACCACAATTCGAGCTTCGCCGTTCCTGATGCGGTGCCATTGTTGCGCGCGTTCCTTGTCAGAAAGTGCGGAATGGAGAATGGCAACTTTGTCACCGAAAATCTGATGCAGATCGGCCGCGACGGCGGGCGTGAGACCGATCTCGGGAACCAGGAGTATGGCGGAGCGTCCAGCTTCGAGCACGGCGCGCATTGCAGCAAGGTAAACCGCAGTCTTGCCCGAGCCGGTGACGCCGTGCAGCAGCACTCCGGAGAATTTCCCGGCATCGACTGCTTCTCGCACGCGAGTGAGCGCAGATTGCTGTGCTGAATTGAAATCAAAGGCAAAAGGAGACGGCCGTGGCTTGCTGCGGGATTGCACCGGCGCAACTGGTTCGTCGAGGACTTCAACTAGGCCGCGCTTTACGAGAGTGCTGAGAGTCGTTCGCGGCACATCGAGCTCGCGAATGTTTGTGACCGGTAGCCTCCCGCCGGACGCGGCAAGAATCTCAATTATCGTTCTCTGATTTCCGGTCAGCTTCCCTTCGGCGGATTTGAGCAGCGCAACTTTGATCGTACTCATGGCATCGCGGACATCCGAAACATCTTCACGCTCGATCCACTTTTTTCGCACCATCCCACCGAGGATCAATCGGGAAACGTGCGTGGCAGAGCGCAGCTTCTGCTCGGTGACGGCGGTTCTTTCGGCCGAGTCCGCCTCTTGCATCCCGAGATAGTCCAGCGCGCGAAATTCGGCGGCTTGCTCGTCTGGCGTTCGGCGCGCCCGGGCAGACGATCCGGACATTCCCGCCAAATGCAGGGCCATGCGGCCTTCGGCCGTAATTCGATAGGAAACAGCCCGCTTGAACTCCGCGCCGAGAGGAAGCATAGTACGAAAAACTTCGCCGATCGGAGCGAGGTAGTAATCGGCAATCCATTGGCCGAGGCGCAGCAACGCCTCGTCGAGAACCGGGGACGAATCGAGCGTGCTTAATATATTTTTCGTTTTTACCGTGGGCGCTCGATCATGCACCTCAACCACGATGCCGGTCATCCGCCTCTGGCGAAAAGGCACGAGCACACGCCCGCCCACAACTGGCGCGGCGCCGGCGGGAACGCCGTAGGTGAATGCCATGTCCAGCGGGACAGGCAGAGCGACATCGCAGAATTCAGGCATTGCGATTCGGAAATAAGAGAATAGCGGCGATGCGCGGCAACATCGTTGTTGTGCTTATTCGGACGATTTCTTCGGCGGCACGATCCCCAAATACTTCATCACCATCTGCAAATCCTTCCAGGCCTCACCCTTCTGCCGCGGGTCGCGCAAGAGAAATGCCGGGTGATAAGTGACCGCCAGCCGCGCTCCCGGCCACGAAGGATCGCTTCCCGAGGGTTTGAAATCGTACCAGCGACCGCGCAGATCAGACATCGGAGCATTGATCGCAAGTAGATTTTTCGCGGCGACCGCGCCCAGCGCGACAATGGCTTTCGGCTTGGTCACGGAAATCTGCCGCATGAGAAATGGCGAGCAGGTTTCGCATTCGTCGCGCTCGGGAGTTCGATTGCCGGGCGGACGGCACTTGACGATGTTCGCAATGTAAACATCTTCCCGCCGCAGGCCCATCGCCTTGATCATGTTGTTGAGCAACTGGCCTGCGCGGCCGACGAATGGTTCGCCTTGCGCGTCTTCATCCGCGCCGGGGCCTTCGCCCACGAACATCAACTCGGCGCGCGGATTGCCGACGCCAAAAACAATCTGCTTGCGTCCTTGCTTGTGCAGCTTGCAGCGCGTGCAATCGCCGAGATCTTCTCGAATCAGTTTGAGCGCCGCGGCCGGATCGGCGACGCGATGTTCCGGCTTCGGCGTTGCGTTATCAAGAAGATTTGTTAATGCAGGCGGGACAATGTGTTTCTTCGCGGCCATTGGCATTTGCAAATCTGAATCGAATCCTTGCAGCGACTCTGAGTCCGAAGGAAGTGGAAGCGTTGCGGCCGCATCCGCGAAGGATTGAAGGGCCGCCGATGACGATTGCGCAGTCGGTGCCTCGCGCTGAGGGAAATCCCGCTGGTAGAAATCATAGATGCCCAGTTCGTTATAGAAGCGAACCCGTTCGGCTAGCGCGCTGCGCAATCCCGGATCAAGCGTTCGGGCCAATTACTTCTCCACGTCGAAATAAATCTTGGTCGTCGCCCGGTAGAGCGCCACTTTGCCGTTCTCCAGTTGCATGTCGAGCGATTCAACATGCGCCCACTTCATGCCACGCACGGTCTTGGCCGCCTCGGCTACCGCGCTCTCCGCCGCTTTGGCAAAGCTCTGCTTCGAAGTCCCAACCACTTCAATCACCTTCTGGGTCATCAGACGCTCCTTGGCTGAAGTCTCACGAGATTGTACGCTACGCGCAGCGCGAGTGACAGCATCCTGGTTGCGGCGGAAAAGCCGCAAACGGAAATCTGCCTGAGGGTCTTATGGCGGATTGGTGCCCCCCGGCGCACAACGCGCATCCTGGTCGAGCCCCGCTTTCACGAACTGTTTACAATTTCGGCGAGCAGTTTAGAGATAAAATAACGTCCCCTGCATTTCGCCCCCACGGAGGTAAATAGTATGAGTCGCGTTGGGTTGACTTTCTCTCCGCCCTCCTTCGGACATTCCACGACGATTTCCATCCTGCTTTTCGTCTTCGCTGCAACCAGCCTTGCGCCGGCACAGGAGCAAGTGCTGTACCGCTTCCAGGGCGGAACAGATGGATACTATCCTACGGGCACACTGCTCAAAGACGAAGCAGGCAACCTTTACGGCGTAACTGCCGAGGGAGGGACGCCCGGGCGTTGTCAGCGGGTCGGGTGCGGCACGGTATTCGAGCTGATGCCTCCGGCGGTGGCTGGCGATCCATGGACCGAGACTGTGCTCTACAGGTTTAAGGGTGACAGCGATGGTGGGGCGCCGGGGGCGGGCTTGGTTGCCGACGCCCAAGGGAATCTGTATGGCACGACGGCCGGTGGCGGCGAGCACAACCAGGGTACGGTCTCCGAGTTGCAACGGCCGGCTTCTCCGGGAGGGGCCTGGACACATCTTGTGCTGTACAGCTTCGCGGGAGTTCCTTCAGGCAACGGCGATGGTGATGGCTCGCTGCCGAGCGGAGTGGTATTCGACGTGGCAGGAAATCTTTATGGCACCACAGACCAAGGCGGCTTCTGCATTACCAGCGACGGTATCACCAACTGCTTTGGGACGGTTTTCCGGCTGGCGCCGCCCAGCCAATCAGGCGCTCCGTGGACGGAAACCGTACTTCACCGATTCGGCCCGGCCGGTTTAAGTGACCCTCATGGCGGCGTAATTTTGGATAGTCAAGGGAATTTGTATGGAACGACTTACGTTGGAGGCATTCCCCCTGATTACATAGGCGGTGTATTCAAGTTGTCTCCACCGACTGGAGGCGAAGCTGATTGGACGGAGAGGACGCTGTTCGCATTTTCCATGACAGACGGCGGAGCGCCGAACGGCTCGTTGATCTTTGATGGTGCGGGGAATCTTTACGGTACAACCCTGATCGGCGGGACAAGCGGGTACGGAACGGCTTTCGAGCTAAATCCGCCAGCTTCGCGAAGCGGAGCAGGCACGGAGACGGTTCTGCATAACTTCCTGACTAACGGCGACGGGAATTCTCCGCTGGCAAATCTGACCTTCGATAAGCAGGGAAATTTGTATGGCACCGACTGGTGGGGCGGAGAGTTTGGAGAGTATAACGCCGGCACGGTTTTTCAACTGACTCCACCGTCATCGCCGGGCGGCGAGTGGACGGAGACGACGCTGCACAATTTCGGCAGGGGCGACGATGGTTCGGAACCTACCGGAGGACTGATTTTCGGGCTTGACGGTTTGCTGTACGGCACAGCTTCGCAGGGAGGCGGACCGAAGACCAACCACTGCATTCTAGATGGCTACGCCTGGACATGCGGCATTGTCTTCGCGGTGAAACCGTAGGGAAAGCGCAGACAAGGACTGATCGGAAACTAAGGCTTCCGGAGTCGCGAGGCAAGGCGCTCAGACCTTCACAGTTGACTGACGCTTCTGGCGCAAGCGCACCACCTGGTCGAGGACGCGTTGCGCGACCTCCCACTTGGTGGTTTCTGGAACCTCCACGATCTGATCGTGAGTGATGATCGCCACCTGACTGCGCTCGGAATCGAAGCCAACGCCTTCGTGCGAGACGTCGTTCACCACGATGCCGTCGAGATTCTTCGAAGCCAGCTTCTGCCGCGCGTTTTCCAGGACATTCTCGGTTTCGGCGGCGAAGCCGATCACGATCTGCGACTGCTTGCGACCAGAAATTTCTTTCAGAATATCCGCCGTTGGCTCGAGCTCGAGTGTGATGGAGCCTTTACGCTTGATCTTCTGCTCGGATGCTGATTTTGGCCGGTAGTCGGAAACCGCCGCGGTCTTGATGACGATCGTGGCCTGCGGCAAAAGGTCGAGCACAGCATCGCGCATCTGCTCGGCCGATTCGACACGCGTAACCTCCAGCGCTCCCGGCGGCGTCAGAGACGTTGGACCGCTCACGAGCAGAACGCGAGCCCCACGGCGCAACGCGGCTTCCGCAACGGCATAACCCATGCGTCCACTGGAGCGATTGGTGAGATAGCGCGCGGGATCGATCTTCTCGCGCGTCGGCCCAGCGGTCACCAGTACAGTTTCACCCGCCAGATCCTGCGATGCACCTAGCGCTTCCATCACCGCCGCGATGATCGCTTCATTCTCCGCCAGCCTGCCCGCTCCTGTCATTCCGCATGCCAGGTATCCCGCCCCGGGCTCGACAATCTTTACTCCCCGTGCCCGCAGGGTGTCGAGATTCTTCTGTGTCGCCGGGTGATTCCACATGTTTACGTTCATCGCAGGCGCAACCACGACTGGCGCCGTCGTGGCGAGATAAAGCGTAGTCAGGAAATCGCTGGCGATGCCTTGCGCGAAATGTGCCAAAACATCGGCGGTTGCGGGAGCAACCAGAAGCGCATCGATCGATTGGGCGACAGCGATGTGTTCGATCGCCGAATCAATATTGGAGCTTTGTTCTTCTCCGGCCGCAAACATCGACGTAATGACCTTTTCGCCGGAGAGCGCCGCGAAGGTGAGGGGGCGAACAAATTCCTGAGCCGCTCGCGTCATCACGACTTGCACGCGAATGCCACGATCCTGCAGCAGTCGCACAATCTCGGCCGATTTGTAGGCCGCGATTCCGCCGGTCACTCCCAGAGCAACTTTCATGGTCGTCGAGATATTGATGCGCGGGCCGGCGCCAGCGATTTATGCGTCGTGCCCGAAGGCCTGATCCAGAGTTTCGGCAGCCTCTTGAGCCGCAGTGCGGGTTTCGGTAATTTCCCATTTGACCTTGCCCGCGCGGATTTCATCCTGGGCAATCCGGCAAGGCTTGCGCGAGTTCGTGGTGACTACCGGCGGAGCTCCTGATTGCAGTTGGCGTGCGCGCCGGGCGGCGACCAGAATATATCGATAGTTGCTGTCGAAGCCTTCGATCAATTTCATGGATTCTCTCCCTCGTCTTTAGGGATGCAAGATTTTCATTGCCGAAAGTTGCTGCGCTTCGTTCTTTGCCCGGGGAAGCCAAGAACTGCCTCACTATTGTCCCACGAAACTGAAACTTGCGGGGCTGTCAATCGCATATTTTGATTACCAAGGTCTGGCGCTTTCCAGGGTCGGGGTTTTGAACGATGCCAGGATCGGCTTCAGCCGCTGCCCCACATTCATCAGCCGGCAGCCATCCGCCATTTCAATGATCGCCTTTTTCTCCGCCGGCAGCTCATCGCCGGAACGCCTCCAACGCTCGGCGCGAACAATGCTCTGCAGAATTTCAATCGACTCTTCCAGCCGGTCATTGACCAGAATGTAGTTGTAGCGCGCGTAATTCTCAATCTCTTCTGCAGCCGTGATGAGCCGGCGCTGAATCACGTCCTCCCGGTCTTCTCCCCGCTTGCGCAGGCGTTCTTCGAGTGTTTTACGATTGGGAGGCAGAATAAAAATGCTGATCGCGTCGGGAATCTTCTTCTGAATCTGCGCCGCTCCCTGCACGTCGATATCGAGCAGCAGGTCGCGCCCGTTTTTTTCGGCTTCCTGCAAGAATCGGCCAGCGGTTCCGTAGTAATTGCCGAAAACCTCGGCGTGCTCCAGGAACTGATCGTTGCGAATCATGGTCTCGAAGTCCGGACGCGAGACGAAATAATACTGTCTTCCATTCGTCTCGCTGCCGCGTGGAGCGCGTGTGGTGTAGGAAATTGAGAACTCCAGGCCGCTCACCGATTTCAGCAATTCGTTGACCAGCGTAGATTTACCCGAGCCGGATGGAGCGGAAATAATATAGACCAGTGTTTTGTGCAAAGAACTCATTCCAGGTTCTGCACCTGCTCGCGTGATTTTTCGATTTCCGCTTTCATCACCAGACCGGCCTCGGTGATTTGCAGCGCCTCGCCTGCCAGCCCGGAGGTCTTCGAAAGCAGCGTGTTCGCCTCCCGGTTCATTTCCTGCAGGAGGAAGTCGAGTTTTTTCCCGACCTCGCCACCCTGATCGAGCAGATCCTGAAAATGCTGGACGTGATTTTCGAGGCGCACGATCTCTTCCTGAATATCGCTGCGATCGACCAGCAGAGCGGCTTCTTGCATGGCCCGCTCGCGATCGGCATTCGACCCCAGGAGCTCCTGCAGGCGCGCCTGCAGCTTTTCGATATAGCTGTGCAACACGGTGCGGCGATGCAGTTGGACCGTTTTTACCGCTTCGCCCAGGTGAGCCATGCGCTGGCGCAATTCTCGCTCGATGCTGCGGCCCTCCTGCTCGCGCATCTGGTTCAGGCGATCCAGCGCTTCCTCAACTCTAGCCATGACGGCCGACTCGAGCACCGTATCTTCCAGCTCCTGGCCCGACTCGAGCGCGCCAGGCATGCGAAGGATCGAATTGAGGTCCGGTTCGGCAGCCACGGAGAATTCCACCGATGCGGCGCGAAAAGCTGCGATATAAGCACTGACCAGCGGCCGGTTCA
>JASHTD010000296.1 GCA_030040725.1 Candidatus Sulfotelmatobacter sp.
GCTCGTACACGACTCCGTTGACCCCAGTCATGAACGTCATGATGCCGGTTTCGGCATATTTCACGGGAGTCGCCAGGATGGCGTAGCCGCCGGTCATCTTGCCATCCTCGATGTAGCTTCGGGCTCCGCCGGGAGCGTCGTCTCCCTGCGCCGTCAGGATGCGCAGTTCATATCCGTCGATCACTAAAGGCTGGTCCGAGGAAATGGGCGCCAACGACGAATCAGGTAGGTCGCTGAGGCCTGCGAGTGGACTCGAATCCTGCGCGTCCGATACCGGCCAATACAGCCCGTCCTGCTTGCCTGGCGTGCTCATAATGCGCTGAGCGAAGCTCGTGTAGCCGCTATCGACAAAATAAGTCTCCTGCGCATCGGCGACGGCGGCGGAAGCATCGATCGTCAGCAGTTCATTGCGCCCGATGTTGCGCGCTCGAATTTCTTCGGCTCCAGCCACAGCGTCGAAGTACCACTTGCCGGAAGAATTTCTTGCCAGCGGCACGGGGAAAGCAAAGTTGTCAGCGCCGATATAGAGCACGCGGCTGCCATCGGTCATGTCGACCCAGCGGTTCATCTTTTCGTACTTGGAGGCAAAGGTTGTCATTGCAGCTTTGTCGGCAACTTGATCGCCGGTGGTCAATAGCGCCTTCCCGTCGACGCCGAGAATTTTCGCCAGTACGGCCTCATCGCCGCTCCTGGCAGCCTGCTGCAGCGCCGAGCCGGCCTGGGCTGGCGACTGGAAAGTCATCCGGGACTTGCGGGTTAGCGAGTTGCTAGCTCCGATCACCACTATGCCAGCCAAGACCGCAAACGCCAGGCCCGCGATCAGAACCACTTTCTTCCATTTCGATGTTTTGCTTTTATTCGATTTCATTTTCAATCTCCTTTTGAAAGTTCTTTGATCGTAATATTCGGAAGCCCCGTTACCGACGGCGCCCGCCACCGCCGAAAGAGCGATGTTGAGCCGGTTCGTGCATACGGGCCATGTGCTGTTGCGGACGACGTCCAGCCATGCTGTTGCGACCACGATTGCTCTCCATGCGGTTGGCGCCTCCGTCTCCGCTGAAGCGGGACCGATTCTGATCAGCACCGCCGAAGTGGCTGCTGTCATTGCGGCTTTGTCCGAGCATCTGGCTGCCATTCGAACCCGCATTGGTGTGTTGCTTTCCGCCGTTTCCGCCAATCAGTCCACGGTTTCCGTTGTTCCCGCCGTTGGGCATGTTGGCCGGACCGGTGCCGGGCTTGTCAGGATGCCAACCGCCGTCGGGGCCGAAATATCCGTTCGGGTGGTAGCCGCCGTTCGGGCCATAATGCGTGTCTTCGCCCGGTTTGTAGTTGCCGTCGGGATGAAAGGTACCGTTGTTGCCATACCACGCGTGATTTTGCGACCCGACGGCGCCGCCGCTCCAAGGGTGATAGCCGTTGTAGTTCGTGTTGTTCCAGGTGTGGTTATTGATGTAGGTGTTGTGGTTATAAATAATGGTCGTCGAGCCACCGCCCCCGCAACAGCCCCAGTGCAGGCCCCACGCGTGCCATCCCCAGCCGAAACCGCCGCCCCAACCGCCGCCACCGAACCAGGCGCCGATCGTGATGGGGCTTCCGAAGTAGAGACCGACGCCCACCGACACAGGCAGCACCGGCGGTACATAGTACGGCACCACGACGGGCGCGCCATAAACCACCGTCGGGTTATATTGCGGAACATAAACGACCTGCGGATTCGCCGGCTGGATGACGATCGTGTTCGCAGCCGGGGTGGTCACGGTGATCTGCGAGTTGGATTGCAGCGAGCCGGCGGCTTGCGCTCTGGCGCGCATGACCTGCACCGCGGCCATCACATCAGACTGCTGATTGGCGAACGCCTGGCCGAGACTCGATGTCCACGACAGGTTATGCGCCAGGTTGTCGAGCACCGAGGGAAACTGCGTAAGTGCCTTGACGCTGGGATCCCACGACTGCTGGTCTACGGCCTGCGCGAGCGCCTGGCCGGTCAGACTGCGGTTCTGCGCAAGCCAGTCGTCCGCGTAAGAAATCTGTTCGGGATTGGCTGCTGCCGCGAGCACCTGCGCTACCAGCGCATCGGGATACAACGCGATGGGTGCGACGAGCGAATTCAGTTGATCGGCTGACAGCGGCGCGGGAGCCGGCGCTTGCGTCGCATTGCCCTGCGGCGCGTAATTCGTCGACTGCTGTGCCTGAGGCTGAGGTGCCGTTGCCTGCGCTGCAGATTGATACGACGCTTGAGGCTGGTAAGCCGGCTGCGACTGGTACGACGGCTGAGCCTGATACGTCGGGGCCTGATAGGCAGGTGCCTGATACTGAATCTGCGCTTCGGGAGGAGTTTGGACTGGCTGCGACGAATAGATCGCGCCATTGCTTGGCGGAACCGGGACCACTGCCGTGGCTGGACGCACCGCCTGCCATGGCGCGTGCCTGCCATGGATGCCATACGTTCCGGACATATTGTCTCCAAAAATCTGCCCGTGAAAATGAAGAACATTTCGTGTCACCGTATCGAATCGAATGTGGTGCACATTGACTTCCCCTTGAATCGGACCCGACTGATTGGGACCTTCGAAATATCCCGTGATGCGGTTGCCGTACTGGGCGATCTGGATGTGTTTGATTTCGACGGTGCCGTTCTCGGCGTTGGTGGAATAAATCGTCCAATTGCCCTGTACGTTGTCGGGCGGCTGGTCGGCGAAGGCCGAAGTGAGGCCCAGCGCCAGAACGATTAAAGCCAGCTTCAACGCGATGTTGATTTTTTTCATGACCTTTTCTCCTAACGAAATTCCCGCGACTTCGTGATTTCATGCCGCTCGAAATGGAGAAAATGCAATCGGCGAACCAAACCTGTTTGCTGATTTACATGGAGTTACGGCGTTGCGGTGCTCCCGGACGCTTGGGAATTCACGGAATCTCACGAACGAAGAAAAGAGATCAGCGGCCGACGCAAAAGGAAATTCCTGGTGTCTTTGTGAGGCGAGATCAGATCGTCGCGGGATCGCGGGATCCTTCAAAAAAATGGGTGCAGCTTCGAGTGCTGCACCCAATCAAGCGAGGGGAGTTTTCTTACAGTCAGCCTTGCTGACGGTTGGGCCGGCCTCGCATGCTGCCCTGCCCGGGTGTTGTTGAGGAACCTCCTTTCGGCTGATCCGAGTTCGGCTGCGCGTCAGGTTTCACCGGCTGTGCCGATGGCTGATTCGGACGGTTCGGTTGAGGCCGGTTTGAACCTGGCCGGTTTGAACCTGCCTGACCTGAACCAGGTCGGCCTGAACCAGGTTGTTGCGGCTTGCCAGGTTGTCTGCCGGGCTCTCCGGAAGGCCGATTCGGACGCGTCCCTTTGTTTCCATCCGGCGTCGTCGGCTGACCTGTTCCCGGCCGATTTTGATGCGGCCTGTTCGGCGCCTCCGGCTTGCTGGGTGGTCCGGACGGACGATCCGGCACAGGCTTTCCCGGGGTCGGGCTCACGGGTTTCCCGGGCGTGCCCGGTGTACCCGGGACGCCCGGCTTGCCCGGCGTCACAGGTTTATTCGGAGCACCAGGCCGGCCCGGAGGAACTGGCTTGCCTGGCGAAGGACGGCCGGGAGGATTTCCAGGACGTCCCGGTCTCGCCGGATAGCTCGGTGGCCGGTAATGGGGTGGGCGATAGCCCCAGTTGCCGCCGTAGCCAGGACGATTGGCCCATACGATCGGTCGCGGACGATACCAATAATGTGGCGGCCGATACGGATTGCCCCAGCCGCTCCAATATCCATGGTTGTAGTAAGCGCGCCTTGCTCCCCAATTCCATCCCCAACCGGCCCATCCCCACGGACGATTGTCGACAATCAGCGCACCGATTCCGATTCCCACCCCGAACGTGATCACCGGAGCGGTGACAACCGCGCCGGGAACAGGGCGCAGGTAGACCACAGCAGGGTCGTATTGCGGCACATAGACTACGGTTGGGCTGGCGGGCTGGATCACATAGATCGTCTGACTCGGCGACTGTTGCACCTGTACCTGTTGTTGTTCATTGCTGCGCAACGCTCCTGAGTCGTACGCCTGAGCGCGCAGCCGCTGAATCGACGCCGTGACGGCCTCCTGATCAGCCGAGAACGCCTGCCCAATGGCTGCGTAATCGTCGACGTGATCGGCCATCATAGAAACGACCGAAGGAAAATTCACCAAGGCGACAAAAGCGGGATCGAATCCCTGTTTTTCTGCAGCATCGGTGAGTGCGGTCCCTGTCAATCCGGAATTGGATTCCAACCAGGCATGGACATCGAGGATTTCCTGCGGATTCGTCGACGCCGTGGTGATCTGCGACAGCAGAGCATCCGGGTAAAGCGCAACCGGAGCCAGCAGTTGATCGAGCTCCTCAGGCGCTGGTGGTGCGGCCGCCTGCGCCGAGAGCAATGGGCTGATTCCCTGTAATACCAGCAGCAGGATCAGCAGTGAAGTCAGTATGGAACTTGGCTTATTCGGCATGGCTCACATACTCCCTTGGTTATTCGACTGGTTCGCCGGGGATTTCTTGTTCAGCTCAGAGAGCAACAAGCTCGCCGACGCGGGTGCCGAGACTTCGCTGTTGAACACGATGTCGTGTGCGCTGATGCTTTTTCCGTATAGCTTCTTGTTAGCTCCGTTATCCGCACGTAGGGTTGAGCCGGAAAGAGATATACCGGCAAAAAGCCCACGAGAGCGCGAATACGAAAAGATTTCGGCGCGCAAGGTCGCATCGGTTTCGGCCGACACATTGCGCCCAACCGGACCCGCGGCGACGGATATGTCTCCACCGAGCTTTACCTTACTGGAGAGAATGCTACGGGCTGATCGGGGACTCATCAGCAACAGCACAAAGTCGGTCGCCTGTCCGCCGATCTGGAGTCCGAAGCTTCCGCCTTCGAGCGCCATCATGGTCGGAGCACCCCAGGGACCTTTGAAGTCCTCTCCACTACGGCACGTCATTACGCCTCGTCCATAGCTTCCTCCGAATCCGAACGCGAGCTTGAGGACGGATGGCAGAACGACTACACAATCCGCTTTGTCAATGACACTCTGCGGAATATCGTCTGGAATGTTTAGAATTTCCTGCATCACCTGTCCTGCGTTCGCAACGCGATCCTGTTCCTTCTGTTGCGCGAATACGGGCGAAGCAATAAGAATCAAGAGCATAAGTAGCACACTGATTTTTTTCATAAATTTATCCTCCCTGGTTTGGTTTTCCTTTCGGCAAAATTGGCGGCTGCGATTTCTCGCATTACCCGCCGATGTTCTCTTCCTTCATTGCACGTGTAGCGTTGGCTGTCAGCAGTTCCCGGATCTGATTCAGGTGACGCTCGATGCGTTCCTCCAATGCGGCGTTCTTTCCGGCCATCAAAATCAGTTTCACCGATACCAGAAACACACCGGCTTCGAGGAACAGTTCATGCGTGAACCCCTTGACTGCTAATGACAGACTGAACAATCCGACGGTCAGCAGAATCACGACCCTGGTCCATGGATCACTCGACTTGAACAGCTTCATGGCGATCGCTCCTTCGAATCGAACAACTCTCTGCTCGGCAAGGGCCCTCTGGAAATTGAAGGCCCTTACCTGGCAGTCACCTCTT
>JASHTD010000297.1 GCA_030040725.1 Candidatus Sulfotelmatobacter sp.
GTAACGGTGGCGAAGGGCGGCCAGAAGTGTATGGGAATGGATCAGTCGGTGAATCCGCCGAAATACCGTTGAACCTCTGTGCTCAATGCGCCACTGATTGCTCGGCGCCCAAACCGGTATTGGCGCGAACCATTAATTCGTTGAATTTGGAATCGGAGGCCTGTTCCTGGCTTAACCACGTGCCGAAGATAGCGCCAAGAAAACCGAGCGGCACGCTGACGATCCCCGGATTTTCCAGTGGAAACCAAGGCCGTGTCTGAAACAGGTGGCGCGCCGCTGTTATCGTGCTAGATGCATCAATGCCCATGAAAGTCGGACTGACCAGGATCAATCCGATGGATCCAAGAAGTCCTGCGGACAAGCCGGCAATTGCACCGGCGGTATTGAATCGGCGCCAGAAAATAGAAAGAACAATCACCGGAAAATGAGCCGACGCCGCAACCGCCATGGCGAGCGTGGCCAGCACGCCCGAATTGGACGTGGGACCTAACACGATGGCGAGCGCGATAGAGGCTGCACCGACGCCGAGCGCGGCGATTCGCGCGACAAAAACTGTCTCATTCGATCGGCGCTCAACGCCGCGATGGATAACGTTCACCCACAAATCGTGAGCAACAGAAGTGGAAGCGCTGATGGTCAGTCCGGCAACCACTGCGAGAATCGTGGCGAACGCAACTGCCGACACCACTCCCAGCAAGGCTTCTCCGCCCAGGCTGCGTGCCAGCAGCGGCCCGCCCATATTGGTCCCGCCGTGAGTAAGAATGTAATCCGGCCCGACGAGCACCGCGGCGCCGAGTCCGAGGATGGACGTCATGACGAAAAAGCTTCCGATTAGAACCATCGCGCACACCACACTCTTGCGCGCTGTTGGTGCATCCGGAACTGTGTAGAACCGCATGAGAATGTGCGGCAGACCAGCGCATCCAAAAAGCAGAGCCAGCCCCAGTGAGATCAGATCGAGCGGGCCGTAGGGAGGGCTGTAGCGCAACCCGGGACGGAGAAAATCCGTGATCACGATTTCGCCCTGTTCATGATAGGTGACGCGACTAGCGGCCGCGAAGAAGTTGCCGGGGTGGAATCCAAAATGCGCCAGCACCAGCACTGCGATCACCAGCGTGCAACTGAGAAGCAAACCTGCTTTGATGATCTGAACCCAGGTAGTAGCCAGCATTCCGCCGAAAACGACATAAGTCATCATCAGAACGCCCACGCCAACTACGGCCGTGTTGTAACCGATTCCTGAACCCGCAAGCAGCAACTTCACCAGCGCGCCGGCGCTGATCATCTGCGCGATCATGTAAAAGATAACAATCGTAAATGTGCTAAGAGCTGCCAAAGCCCGCACCGGACGTGGTCGAAGACGGTAGGCCAGCACGTCGGCCATGGTGTACTTGCCGGTGTTGCGCAGAGGTTCTGCGATCAATAACAGAATGGTCACATAGGCAATGAAGCCGCCCACCGAAAAAAGAAATCCGTCAAATCCTTGCAGTGATATGAGGCCAACAATACCGAGAAAACTAGCACCGCTCATAAAATCGCCGGCCACGGCAAATCCGTTCTGCCAGGCACTGATCTTCCGGCCGGCGGCAAAATAGGCGCTTGCCCCGCGCGAGCGCTTGGCCGCCCAGAACGTGATGCCAAGGGTCGCGACAACAAAAAGTACGAATACGGCGACTGAAATCGACATTTATCGCCCTTCCGGAATTTGTCCGGACTACTCCGGCGTGTCTTGCCCGAGCAGGTCTTCCTTGAGCACGTCTTTGGCCAGCCGGTCGAATCGCGAAGAAGCTTGTAGATATAGAACCGCGATCGTCCATCCGACGGCAAACTGCGAGAGAGCAAACAAATAAGCCAGCGTCACCGTTCCGAAAACTCTGGTCGCCATCAACCGCGGCGCATAGCCGACAAGAACCGGAAGCAGAAGATAATAGCCGAGGAAAAAAACAAAGGCCGGAACGATAAACATTTTCTTGACGGAGAGCAAGTGTTGAAACCGAGCGCTGGCCGCAATGCGATTCCAATCTGCTTCGCTTGGCCGACTGCTCGAAGAATCCGCGGCGATAGGTTTCATCAGGCTTTCTGCGCTGCTGGATTGTACATGCGCTGCCTCAGCCGCGACGGGCGCTGCCCCTTACCTTTTTCGTTTCAGTCTTATACTCAAGTAGTATTGAGCATTTCGCGGCTGCATCTCCTACAATGACGGCCAACGGATACGGGCAGCGCACTGGACGGCCTCGAATGCGTTAGCTCACACGTCGGGCAACAATCTGTAGGACTTCCTGCGATCACACGGAGGGGAATAAATGTACACGACTCCTTACATCAATGGCGCTCCGCTGGAAGCTCCGCCGGCATCCTTTATCGATGTGATCAATCCCGCCAGCCGCCGACCATTTTCTAAAGTGCTCATGGCCCGGCCGGAACACATGACGAGCGCCATTGACGCGGCGTATGCAGCCAAAGACATTTGGGGCCGCACGTTAGCTGCTGAGCGCGAACTGATTCTGCAACGCGCGGCGGACGTTCTAGAAGGCGCCCGCCAGGAAGTCGTCGATCTCCTGATTGATGAAGCCGGCTCTACCTTCGGTAAAGCTCAGTTCGAAGTTTCCTTTACCGTGAACATGCTGCGCGCTGTCTCTGGTGAGGCGCGGCGCATTCAAGGAAATGTTATGCCGGCTGATGTTCCCGGCATGATGTCGATCGCAATCCGGCGCCCGCTGGGCGTTGTGGCGGGTATTGCTCCCTTCAATTTTCCCCTGATACTGGCGACCAAGAAAGTGTGCCTGGCCATAGCCGCAGGGAATACATTTGTCCTCAAGCCTTCGGAAGAAACTTCGCTGGTCGGTCTCAAAATTGCCGAGATCTTTCAGAAAGCTGGCTTGCCCCCTGGAGTGCTTAATGTTGTTCCAGGCGATGGGCCTACGGTTGGCCCGGTTTTATTGACCGATCCGCGAGTGCGACTCGTCTCATTCACCGGCTCGACTGCAGTTGGAAAAATGATTGCAGTCGAGTGCGCCAAGCATGGCAAGAAAGTCATCCTCGAACTGGGCGGGAAAAGTCCGCTGATTGTGCTCAAAGATGCCGATCTTGACTACGCGGTAGCAACCGCCTGCTTCGGAATTTTCATTCATCAAGGCCAGATTTGCATGGCCGGTTCACGCATCATCGTGGAAGCGCCGATCTACGAGGCTTTCCTCGAACGCTTCGTCGCCAAAGCGAAAACCTTGAAAGTAGGCGATCCCCGCGATCCTCACACCGTGATCGGACCGCTGATTCGCAGTTCCCAGTGCGGACTCATCGATGGAAAAATCAAGGAGTCGGTCGCCGTCGGCGCCCGCGTGCTGCTGGGTGGAACGCACGAAGGAAATTTTTATCATCCCACGGTGATCGCCGACGTAAAGCCTGGCATGGCGGCATTTCGGGACGAATTGTTTGGACCAGTGGCCGCGGTGGTGAGGGCGCAGGACGCCGATCACGCGTTGAAACTCGCCAATGATACGGCCTACGGACTCTCGTCGGCGGTTTTGACCAACGATCTTCAGCTGGCGATGAAGTTCGCCCTCGAACTCGAAGCGGGGATGGTTCACATCAACGGGCCGACCGTGCACGATGAAGCTACCGTTCCATTCGGAGGAGTTAAGGATTCCGGCAACGGGCGCGAAGGCGGTCACTGGTCGATGGACGAACTGACCGAGACAAAGTGGATCACGATTCAACTGGGCCGTCGCCAGTATCCATTTTGAGCCGACAGGGCCGATGCGCACTCAAGTCGGAATTGTCGGAGCGGGGCCCGCGGGGCTGGTGCTGTCGCATCTCTTGCACCTGCAGGGAGTCGATTCTGTTGTGCTGGAAGCGCGCACGCGCGAGTATGTGCAAGAACGTGTTCGCGCGGGGGTGCTGGAACAAAACACGGTGGATCTGCTCACGGAGGCGGGCGTTGGCGAACGCATGTGCCGTGAAGGCTTGGTCCATCATGGGATCGAATTACGTTTCCGGGGTCGGGGTCACCGCATCGACTTTCACCAATTGACTGAGGGACGGGCTATCACGATTTACGCTCAAGCGGAAGTGGTCAGGGATCTTATCGATGCGCGTCTGGCCGCCGGAGGGACAATTACTTTCGAAGCCGCGGATGTTTCTATTCACGACCTCGACGGTCCCCAGCCATTGATTCGATTTCGCAAGAATAGCGAGTCCGCCGAATTGTATTGCGATTTCATTGCCGGATGCGACGGCTTCCATGGAATCTGCCGGCCGAGTATTCCGCCGGGAGTGCTTTCTGTCTATGAGAGAACTTATCCGTTCGCCTGGCTCGGCATTCTGGCAGAGGCTGCGCCTTCATCCCAGGAGTTGGTTTACTCATACCATGACCGCGGTTTTGCTTTGCTGAGCATGCGTAGTCAGCAACTCAGCCGGCTCTACCTGCAATGCGCTCCGGATGAGGATGTCGAGAATTGGCCCGATGACCGGATCTGGCGTGAGTTACGCACTCGTCTCGCTTGTGACGGTTGGAAGCTGATCGAAGGCCGGATCGTACAGAAAAGTATCGCCGGCATGCGCAGTTTCGTCGTCGAGCCCATGCAGTACGGCCGCCTTTTTCTAGCCGGAGACGCGGCCCACATCGTGCCGCCGACCGGAGCCAAGGGGTTGAATCTCGCGGTGGCGGATGTTCGCGTGTTAGCAGATGCGCTGTCGGAATTTTATTGTTCTGGAAACCGCGAGTTGCTCAATCATTATTCCGAGAGCTGTCTTCGGCGCGTCTGGAAAGTGCAGCGCTTTTCCTGGTGGATGACTTCGATGCTACACCGCTTCGATTCCGACAATGCTTTTGACCGGCGAAGACAACTCGGCGAACTGGATTACGTGACAAGCTCACGAGCCGCGGCGCAGACCCTGGCAGAAAATTATGTTGGACTGCCTATGGAGAAGATGTGGAAAAACAATTGCTAAGAGTAACTCCGTACCGACGGCACGAGGCCAGCAGCCAGCCGACCTCGCTATATCCGGCTTATCGGGCAACGGTGCAGCGCGCCCCGCGCCAACCGTTGATTTTTCTGCCGCACACATTGTCGGAAGTGACCGGTCCAGTTTATGGGGACAGTCAGATTTCGGCGACGGATTCCGACCTCACTCGGCAGCACGCCGGT
>JASHTD010000298.1 GCA_030040725.1 Candidatus Sulfotelmatobacter sp.
CGCATCGTGTTCCTCGATGGAGAACTCAGCCGAGAATCCGCCGTCCCGTATCTCGTGTGATCGCGCCACAATGACGTAGCCCTTATAACCCTCCCGCCGCTTCATGATCCAACTCTCACACTTCAATCTATCGTAACTTCGCTCCAGGCGATGATTTCTGCAAACGCCGTCTGCTCGTCTCAAATCTCGCGGCGCGAAGAGCGAGTCTGGCTTCAGCTTGCTGGATAACCTTAACACGCAGTTCCTATTCCCCGTTCTCGACTTCTTTCATTAAGCTTGCAGCGTCATCCGTGGCGACCCCTCGACCCTTGAGGACACTGCTCAGAAGTTGGAAACTGACACGATGGTAGAGCACAGCCTTTTCAGGGCTGTAGTCGCCCAGAGCTATCTGCTGATTCTGCGATACTTAACTCAGAAAACCTCCCTGATTTCGTCCACTTTATTGGAGCCAAAATGGAGCCAAGTTGTAAAAATCTGAGCCTTGCCGAGATTTGCCTCAAATCGAAAACGCTCAGAGAGATTTGCGCAGACCGTCCACATTCTATTGGAACGAGTGAGTCCCTGGCCTTTGATGCCACGTCGGGAGCGAATCACTTGGAGCGGCGAGGGATTCTGCGAACAACGTGGCGGAGAAAGTGGGATTCAATTCGGTCGTTGAATCCAAAGCTACTTGGCACTGATTCTAAACAGCTTGTCCTCAGTACGTGTTAACTTCTCCATCAATAATGGAAAAACTGGAACGCGCGAAATTGTAGCTTTTCTGTAGCTTTTGTGTAGCTTTTTTTCGAACGCAAATCTGGCACAGTGCTGATGCGAGAAAATCATGCGGACCTGCCGTTGTGCGAGATCTTTCTGAATTACTGCTCGTCTTCCACCATTTTGTCGTTTTGCGTCCGTGCTTCTCCAGGCTAGTCTTCGATCGGAAGATACGAAGTGATGCGGAAGTCCTCGGGCCAATCCACCACTCCGTAAGCATCTCCCCAGACACCATCAAAAATTTGTCCGTCTTCGATCGCGACCCAATGCCAGCACGACGAATGGGTAGGATGGACTTGCGCCAGTCCGAGTTTGGGCGGTTCCTTGAGTTGTCTCGCGGGGACGCATCGCGCGCCACAGAGATAGCCGTACTGGCCAAGCACGCGAGTGAGCTCTTCGGTCGTAGCACGATGCGTGTGGCCTATTCGCTCGATGATTTCTTCGACAGATCTGCCGCTTATGACCGCAGCGGCGATTTGTCCGGAAATATGTTTTCTGCGACCTTGACTTATCCACGTGCGCATTATGGTGTCTCGCCATTCAACTGGAAGTTCATTCGAACAATGCTCACGCCAGCCTCTTAGGAGCGTCAGCTTGGTATTCGTCATCGCGATGACGGCAAACCCTTTCACGTGCTCTGCAGACTTCCATAAAGCGACAGACGGATTTTATCAATCCGTTTGCGACCGGAATCCGCCAAGTGCTCGCAGAAGCGAAGCAAACCTGCATTTCCCAATCGCCCATCTCACTCTCCATCTTGATCCCGGTCGAAGCTCCGAGAGGACAGTAACGGGTGACAATGCCCCCGGTCGCGGTTTGTCCTTTGTGTCGATCGGACAACCAGAGGAGCCGTCGTGTGGTGAGAGCAAGATAGTCTGCCGGAAGCCACAAGTCGCGGCGCCAAAACCAGTGATGTCTTTCGACAGTACGACTGTGCGGGCTAAAAAAGCGAATCAGGAGGGACTCGTCGGGGTCGAGTTCGTCGGCTTCCGCGCATGCAAACTTAAGTTCAAGCATCGCCCCGCAGGATATTCCTTGGGCTAAACCGAGACCGACTCGAGCAGTCATCAGACGACGCCGCAAGTCGTAGAGGAACATTTGAATGCAGGCCTCATCGCGGATTGCATATTCAAATCGATAGGTCGAATCGGAGGTAACGAGAGAGAACCAGCGTTCGCCGATCAGCGAACCAGACTCGATGAATTCAATTGTGCTGAGTGGGATTCGTCGAACATTTGGAAAGGATTCCGAACGGACAAGAGCAATGAAACTCTTGAACAGCAACAATGCCTGCACTGGAACAGAAGACTCGCCTGCTGCAGTCCAAGAAAGAGTCGGGCGCAGACAAACTCCTATCGTGAGTTGCTCATTCCCTTGGAGCACCCGGCACCACGCGGGCACGTCTTGGGCGCGACGCATTAAACATGAGCTATTTTCGGACAGTCCTTCGAGTACTGGACAGATAGCCACATGGACACCTCGCCGCTTCTGCGGCTGAGCCCTGTTCCGAAGAAAAGGGCGAGGAAAATACCTTCCTCAAGAATGTGTAGGAGTTATTTGCTCCGGACGGAGCGCTTGAAGGTGAACACCAACACCCACAGCACCTAAATGCTGTTCAGTCTCTGGCGAAATTGCTCGCCACAAACAACCATATCACTTGCGCCTTGGCGACGCCAGTTGGCTTGTTTTTTGATGTTTGTTCAAGCGGCAACTGCCTGCACTATAATCGAATTCGACGTCGTTATCGGTGAAGGAGTGCCACCGTTAACCGCCTCGCCCGAGACTATCGGGAGGCTGATGACTCCTATGAGGACCTCCATGGTCCGGGAGTGATGATGCCACCGAAGCCTCAATCTGCGGGCACAATCCCAAACAAGTCCACTGCGGCAGAAACAGAGTCGTATTTCGCGAGATCCATCGCGTTGATGCGCCCATTCAGAATGCGAATTGTTGCTGCGGCGGTCTTCGCGGTTACAGTTGTCGCCTTCTACGTAAAGAGCACTGTGGAGGGCAGCACTTGGATATACGCAGCGATCAATGCAACCATGATTGTGGTTGGTGCCAGTCTAGCTACTCTTTCGACCGCAATGATGGTGCACGATCAGCGAGCTCAAAGAGCCCAGGATGAGTTGCGCCGGACGCCGGTGCGAACGGCGGAATCCAATCCACCTGCAAAGGCATCAACTACGTTGAATGATCGGGGTGAAGGAGTTCGCCCGTAACCGCTGTCCTAGTTTTTAAATCGGGGCAGATGATGACTCCTGGCAGGAAATCCTGTTGCGGAGGCATGTCTGTCTTCGGGATTTCTTGCAGACAATTTCAAATGACTCGCCATGTGCAAGCGGTTCTTGCATTCGGCGGTGGTGTTTCCGGAGCCGAGCCATGGACTTGAAGAGCTACGAACAAGTGAAATTTGATCTGGCCGAGATTATCCGTTCTGGAGAACTGATCGCTGGCGATCAAGTGAAAGATCCGAACAAGAATTGGAACAAGAAATGGGAGGCGGAGC
>JASHTD010000497.1 GCA_030040725.1 Candidatus Sulfotelmatobacter sp.
GACGGCAGGATCGCCGCCTCCGGCAAGGTGTTGGACAATATCGTCGAGAAAATCCTCCGTCGCGACTTTTTCCGCAAGAAGCCTCCCAAATCTGCTGGTCGCGAAGAGTTCGGCCGTGAGTTTATAGAAGAATTTCTTCGCTCGTGCGGAAAATGCAGCAAAGAAGATGCCGTCGCCACGGCGACTGCGCTCACAGCGCGCTCGATCGCCGATGCGATCCATCGCCATGTCATCAAAAACCCTTCGCGGCAAGCGAACAAATACGAGATGATCCTTTCCGGCGGTGGAGCAAGAAATTCTACGCTGGTGGCAATGTTAAGACGCGAACTCCAACCGCTCGGCGTTCGACTGCGTTTCTCCGCAGAATTCGGCGTGCCTTCCGATGCCAAAGAAGCCATCGCATTTGCGGTTCTTGCACACGAAACCTGGAACGGCCGAACGTCCAACCTTCCTTCTGCCACAGGAGCAACTCGTCCCGCAGTGCTGGGCAAGATCTCCTATCCATAAATTATGATTGGAACCCTGCTATCAGAGGTGAGGCTTGCAGACTTATATCGCGATGGTGCGGGGCGCTGTTGTCTCCTGCGCGGCTCTCGCGTTGATGTTCTCTCAAATTTCCTGCTCCCGCAAACCCGATCCCAATACGCTCGTCATGCTCATCGAATCGAGCCCCACCAACCTGGATCCACGCATCGGAGTCGACGCCTTTTCCGAACGCATTGACAGCTTGATTTTTGACGACCTGCTCACGCGCGGCGACAACCTGAATGTAGCCCCGGGACTGGCCGAGGGTTGGGAGATTCCTGATCCGCTCACCTACATTTTTCATCTTCATCACGGTGTGCAGTTTCATGATGGGCGCTCACTCACTTCGCGCGACGTGAAGTGGACCTTCGACTCGCTGATGCAAGGCAAAGTGCGCAGCGCTAAAGCGTCCACCTACCGCTTCGTCGATCACATCGAAACGCCGGACGATTTCACCGTTGTCTTTCACATGAAAGAACCCGATGCGGCGCTGCTCTGGAATATGTCTGACGGAGCCATCGGCATCGTGCCCTACGGCAGCGGGAACGAAGTTACCACTCACCCCGTTGGCTCTGGACCATTCAAATTCGTAAGCGCTGAGACGGATAAGGAAGTCATCCTCCAGCGCAACGATAATTATTGGGGTGAGAAGCCGAAACTGGAACGAGTTCGGTTCGCCGTGGTGCCGGACACCACAACCGAGGCACTTGAAATGCGCAAGGGCGCCGGCGATATTTCCATTAATTCGCTTACGCCGGACACCGTGGCCACTCTTGAGCGCGAGCCTTATCTTGAAGTCGAGCACTCGCCCGGCACGGAGATCCAATATCTCGGCTTCAACCTGCGCGATCCGATTCTGAAGGATGTGAGAGTGCGGCAGGCCATCGCCTACGCTCTCGATCGCACCCCCATGATCCGCTATCTGCTTAATGGATGGGCGCAGCCCGCCCGCAGCATCCTGCCACCGCAAAGCTGGGCCTACAACGGCGACGTTCCGGCTTACGATCACGACCCTGAAAAGGCTCGCCAGTTGCTCGATGCCGCTGGCTATCCGCTGGTGAATGGTGTGCGATTCCATCTCACCATGAAGACCTCTACGGTCGAGAGCACGCGCCTGATGGTCGCGGTTCTGCAGCAGCAGTTGCGCCAGGTTGGCATCGAACTCGATATCCGCAGCTTTGAATCAGCAACTTTCATGGCCGATGTAACCCACGGAGCCTTTCAGATGTACGGATTGCGCTGGGTCGGCGGCAATGAAGACCCCGACATCTTCTACGTATTTCACTCCTCGCGCTTCCCGCCGAATGGGGCCAACCGCGGCTTTTACGAGAATCATAAAGTCGATACCCTCATTGACGAAGCGCGGCGCCAGGTTGACCCCAAAGTGCGCGGGCCAATTTATGCTGAAGTACAAACTATTGTTGCCAACGAACTGCCTTACATCGACCTGTGGTATCTCGATAACGTGCTGGTGCACAACAAGCGCGTGCACAATATCCGGCTAAATCCTGCGGGCAACTACGACTTTCTGCGGACCGCGGAACTGGCTACGGGAAATAACTGAAACCCCCTGCGTGTTACCATCGAAATTCGCGGAAAATTGATAGCCTTGCCCGCTTTTCATGCGCATTCTTTTTATCGGCGATATTTTTGGACGTCCCGGCCGCACCATCGTCAAAGAGCGGCTGCCCGAGCTCGTCCACGATCGGACTATCGATCTGATAATTGCTAATGGCGAGAATTCGGCTGCCGGCTTCGGCATCACTCCGGCGCTGGCCGAAGAACTTTTTGAACTGAATATCGATGTGATCACCACCGGCAATCACGTCTGGGATAAGCGGGAGATTATCGAGTTTTTTCAAATGGCCGATGGTAACCGGGGCCCAGCGCGGCGCGTACTGCGTCCCGCCAATTACCCCAAGGATTTGCCCGGCAGGGGCGTCTATCAAGGCCACAAGGAAAAACTTCCTTACGCGGTAATCAACTTGCAGGGGCGAGTCTTTATGGCGTCGAACGACGATCCCTTTCGCACCGCCGACCGTCTGTTAAAGGAAATCGAATCGAAGATTATTCTTGTTGACTTTCACGCCGAAGCTACTTCAGAAAAAATTTCGATGGGCTGGTATCTTGATGGCCGTGTCACCGCGGTCATCGGCACTCATACTCACGTTCCCACGGCCGACGAGCGCGTTCTGCCGAAAGGAACTGCGTATATCACCGATGTCGGCATGACCGGACCCTATGATGGGGTGATCGGCGTCAAGAAGGAATTGGTCGTCGATCGATTCCTCAACGGCATGCCCGTGCGCTTCGAGCCAGCAAGCGGAGATGTGCGATTCTGCGCCGTAATCATCGAATGCGACGAGAACACGGGCCATGCCCGCAGCATTGAGCGCATCATGATCAGCTGAGCGCAGCTCTGTAACCCCGCTTCGGGGCGGTGTCCTGCAAGAAGTTCATTTCGCACCGTTCTTTTCCTGTGTCCTCGTTTCGCCCGCAGGCTTCCGTTTTCCGGCTTTAAAACAAAGGTATGTTGCCCTATTAGGTATCTGTGGGCGGCGGTCTGCAAGGTAAAATCGAGCCAATGCGCTACGCGTCTTTCATCGTCGGAATTTGGTTCTTTGCGGGGCTGGCAAGCGTTCTCTCGTCCGCTGCCGACGATGCTTCGACCGCCGCGCCGATGATTTCCTGCGGAAACGCGATTCCCGGCGGCATCTATTGCGTTCCCTCAAAGCAAGAGCTGAAGCAGGCCTGGCGGGCATATTCTCTCGGGGTGAAACTCGAAAAACAGAACCGCCAGGAAGAAGCTCTGGCGAAGTTTGACCAGGCTTCGCGGCTCGTTCCGGAGAACATAGCCTTCCTTTCGGCCTGGGAACTCACCAAGTCTCAGCTCGCGTTTCAGCACACCGAGCGCGGCGACGCGCTGCTTGCGAGCGGCCAAAAAGAGAAAGCGTCTCTGGAATTCAAAGCCGCTCTCAAGCTCGATCCCGATGATACTTACACCCAGCAGCGGCTGGCCGATGCCCTGCCCGATCCTGACCCTTCCGGACTTTCTGGCCTGTCCTTGAAGCTGGCCCAGTCGAGCGAGATTCATATCCAGCCCAAAAACGAGCTCGCCACCTTCCGCTATGAAGGCGATGTTCGCGGCATGTTCACCGAGCTAGGAACCGCCTACGGCATAAGCTTCGAATTTGACGACACCGTCGCGGCGCGGAGAGTGCATTTCTACCTGGACGATGTCGACTTCTTTACCGCGCTGAAGCTGGCGTGCGACGTGAGCAAAACCATGTGGACCCCGCTTTCCGAGCGTCAACTCCTCGTTGCCGCGGATACCCCGGATAATCATAAGCAATTCGACCGCATGTCCTTGGCCACATTCGTTATGCCCGGAGCGGAGACTCCACAGGAGAAAACTGAACTGGTGAATGCGCTGCGAACTATCTGCGAGTTCCAGAAAATCAACACCGGCCAGAGCGGAACCATCGAGGTACGCGCCCCGCAGGCGACCCTAAAAGCTTGTTCAGAGCTGGTTCACCAGATCACTCTCGAACGCCCCGAGATCACCTTTGACGTCAGCCTCTACGACATCGATCATCAATTCACGCGCGATATCGGTATGCATTTGCCGGACACCTTCAATCTGTACAACATTCCGGCAGTTGCGCTCGCTGGGCTCGGAGGACAGAGCATTCAGTCGCTCATCAATCAACTGATCTCTTCCGGCGGCATCAATCAGGCGGGAAGCTCGGCCCTTTCCGGCTTGCTGGCCCAGCTTCAGGGACAGGCGAACTCGATTTTCAGCCAGCCGCTGGCCACCTTCGGCGGCGGCCTCACGTTCTCCGGACTCAGTCTCGATCAACTTTCCGCTGCGCTCTCGTTGAACGAATCCTGGGCGCGAAGCCTCAGCAAGGCCACATTGCGTTCTTCGCAAGGGAGCGACGCGACGCTCCACGTCGGCGAACGCTATCCGACCCTCAACGCCTCTTACGCGCCCATTTATAACTCGCCGGCGATCTCGGCCGTGATCGGAAATCAGAGTTACACCGCGCCATTTCCTTCGATCAGTTATGAAGATTTGGGATTGAATCTGAAGCTGAAGCCCGTGGTTCACGGCAACGGCGAAATCAGCATGACTGTGGAGCTGCAGATGCGATCGCTCACCGGCCAAAGCGCGAACGGCGTGCCCGTAATTGCCAATCAGGAATACAAAGGTAGTATTCGCCTGCGTGACGGCGAACCCGCCGTTGTGGCGGGAGAAATCACCACCAACGACGTTCGTTCCATGGCCGGTATCCCCGCTGTTGCGGATATTCCCGGCCTCAATCTCGCCCTCACTGATACGACTCGCCAGAAAGAGTATGACGAGTTACTCATCATGATCACGCCACACGTCGTGGCAAATCGGGCGCTTGAGACCAAAGAAATCTGGCTGGACAAGAATTAGCTGTCCGCCGGGGGCCGACCTCGCTTCTTCGCGAAGCGAACGGGATGGTTCTTATTTCCCGCTGGCGTTCTTCGCCGCAAAATCTACCAACGCCTGCAGTATCGTTTCATTAACGCCATGCTCGCCGCCGATATTTCCAATGGATCGGCCATTAATAAACAGTGTGGGTGTGCCGGTCACATTCACTTCCTTGCCCAGCGCAATCGAGGCGTCCACGTCGGCCTTTGCCTTCGGCGTGGCCGCACAAGCGGCAATCTCCACACCTTTCAGCCCGGAATCGGTCGCGATCGCAGTCAGCTTTTCATCGGCGGTCTCGGCGGTGATGTCCTGCTGCGTCTCATAGACTTTCGCAATAAACTTCCAGAATACGTCGTTCGATGCCTTCCCTACGCAGTCGGAGTACGCCGCCCCTTTCGCCGCCCAGTTATGCATTTCGAGCGGAAAATTCTGGAAGATGAAGCGCACATTGGGTTCGGAGGCCTCCAGCTTTTCGATCGTCGGCTGTGCAGCTTTACATGCCGGGCACTGCAAATCGCCAAACTCGACCACGGTCACGGGCGCGTTCTTCGGTCCGAGTGACGGGCCGGTAATGCTCCTTTCCAATTTCTTCTTTACTGGTTCGAACGGCTTTGCCCCAAACGGAATGATCTCCCCGACCACCGCATGTTGTCCGTCGGCGGTGACATAGAACCGGCTGGCTTGCTGGCCTTGCGGGCTGGCAAGAATCACGTTCACCTCCGCCAGTCCCGGCACCGGTGCCGGTTTGATGCTCGCGATCTTCCAGCTCAAATCCGACTCATACCCGAAGGTCTGTTGCATAAACGAATCGACCGTAGATTCGGAAGGGAGAACTATGCCGGATTCACTGGCAGACTTCGCCGCCCCGGTCGCTTGCGCTGCTAGGAGACCACCGGCCAGCAAAAGAGTGCATGTCAGATAGACGGTAATACGCATAAATTCCTTTCACTTCAATTGTGAATCGGGGCTGGGACTTCTCGAACCGATCTTCTGATCTTACTAATGTTTTTCAAACTTCGCTCTTCGCCGCGATGGGAAAGCGCCGCCCGTAGCCAAATGCCTTGGGAGAAATCTTGATTCCCGGCGCCGCTTGCTGGCGCTTATACTCGGCGCGATCCACCATTCGAATCACGCGCCGCACCAGATCGAGATCGAACCCGCGGTCGGCAGCAATCCGCTCTGCCGAGTGCGCATCTTCCACATAATCTTCCAGCACGGCGTCGAGAATCTCGTAAGGCGGCAACGAATCGCTGTCTTTCTGGTTGGGTCTCAATTCGGCCGACGGCGGCTTTTCCAGCGTGGCCTCAGGAATCACCCCACGCCGCGAATTCACATAATGGCTGAGCCGGTACACCAGAGTCTTCGGCACATCCGAGATCACGGCCAGCCCGCCCACCATATCTCCGTAGAGTGTACAGTAGCCCACGCCGAGCTCGCTTTTGTTGCCGGTGGAGAGCACGATCGCGCCGAATTTATTCGAAAGCGCCATTAACAGCATTCCGCGCGCGCGCGACTGAATATTTTCTTCCGTCGCATCTTCCCCGGTTCCCGCAAAAACTTTCTGCAGCGTCGCGCGGTAGGCTTCATACGCGC
>JASHTD010000498.1 GCA_030040725.1 Candidatus Sulfotelmatobacter sp.
GCGTGTAGGTGAAGGCCGTTTCCAGTGTGTTGATCGTTTCGCCGTGGATCTTTGTCGCGAGTCCCGCGTAGTAACGCAGAACATCGATCACCATGGGCATGTCGACGTAGCGCGATTCAAAAATCGGCTTGCCGTTGTCGAGGGTTTCGAGTTCGGCGAACTCGTCAATATTCTGTTCGAGAAGATCGGCAAGCTTCCAGATCAGGCGGCCTCGCTCGCTGGCCGAGAGCTTCCGCCACGGTCCGTTGCGGTCTTCAAAAGCGCGGCGGGCAGCTTCGACGGCGCGATCTACATCCGCCGGCGTGCCTTCGGCAATTTGCGTGAGCACTTCGCCGGTCGCCGGATTGACAGTGTCGAAGGCTCTCGACGCGTCAATCCATTCGCCGTTGATGAGCAACCGCCCGGGCTCAAGTTTTGTTCTTGCTGCCGAAATCATCGTCAATCCTTAGAATAGCCCGTTCATTGTCACTTCACGCTTGAGTCTCTTTACAGGATCCGAAGAACGAATGTAGCGCCAGTAAATCTGTGCCCCGTCTTTAAATCTGCCGTTCTTCGTCTCATCCTCGAAGAGCTTCGCCGACTCGTAAACCTCCGCCACACGCCAACGCACGGTATTGCCCAAAGGGTTCTTATACGGGACCTCCCCGCCGTTGACGATCCGACGCGCCTTTATTCTTGCCTGATCGTGGTTTTTGGCACGGACCACCCCGATGCGGTCCTCGTACAGAGGAATTCGCTTTGGTTGTCCCTTTCCGTTACAACGTATCAGCAAACGAACCGAGTACCAATCCACGGCCCCTCCAACACCACCGAGCCTTGCTCCGCGCGGGGGCGAGAAACCCGCCCTCCCACGCAGGCGGCTATTTCGCCTTGAACGCCGCCGGCCTCTTTTCGACATACGCCGCCAAACCCTCTTTTGCATCTTCACTCTGGAAGAGCAGTTGCTGATTTTCGCGTTCTACCGCCAGCGCCGACTCCATTGGAATCTCCCATCCCGTCTGCACCGCGCGCTTGATCCGCCCAACCGCCTTCGCAGCTTTATTCGGCGGACAGAACTGTTTTGCGTACTCCAGCACGTTGGCCATAAAGTTTTCGCGCTCGTAAATGTCGTTCACGATGCCAAGCTCCTGCGCTTCTTCAAACGAAAAAGTATTGCCGGTCACCATCAGTTCGATCGCTTTACTCTTCCCCACCAGGCGCGAGAGCCGCTGCGTTCCGCCGGTTCCGGGCAGCACTCCCAGGTTCACTTCCGGCAATCCGATCTTCCCCGCATCTTTCCGTGCTATGCGGATATCGGCAGCCATCGCGATCTCCAACCCTCCACCCACGCAGTGCCCGTTGATCGCGGCAACCACCAGCTTGGGCGTGTGCTCCAGGCGCAGCAGCATTTCATTCGCGTGCAGGCAGAAGTAATACTTGAATGTCGGATCGACGCTCGAAAGCATCTTGATGTTCGCGCCAGCCGAGAAAAACTTGTCGCCGGCGCCCGTCATCACGATCACGTAAACGTTGTTATCCATGCGCGCGCGCAGAATCGCCTCATCGAGCTGACGATTCATTTCATAGGTATAGGTGTTCGCCGGCGGATCGCACATCTCAATCACCGCCACTCCGCCATCCGTGCGGTAGTTCACGAGCTGTTTGGTGGTTTCGCCGGGCTTTTCCCCGGTAGCCGGCTGCATCGTCGTTGCCATATTCGTAGCTCCTTAAATCGTTATGTATCGCTAGTCACTTTCACTTTCCTTACCATGGTGTCATTCCGAACCCACCCGGAGGGTCGGTGAGGAACCTGTTTTTCGCCACCACAATAGAGAAACTGCGATCACCGTTCCCTACCGCCTCGCGCGTCCCCCATTCATCACGCCACGCAAGAATATCTCGCTCATCTGGCGCGCCAATTCATCGGCATCGGCGTCGACTCGCGAATTATGCCAGGTATAAATCCAGTTCATCATGCCGAACAAGCTGAGAACGGCAATGCGCGTGGAAAATTGCAGCCCCCGCTCATGCTTCAGCTCATCCAGCAGGCCCACGCAGATGCGATAGTATTCGCGCTTAATCGCGGCCACTTCCGAAGCGAAGCCATTCTTGAGCGCATCGTCCTCGTGCGAAAGCACTTTCATCGCCGCCTGATTTGACAAAAAATACTCGAGATGGTTGAGAATGAGAATCCGAATCCGCTGCTCCGGGTTGCTCATGCCTTCGAGCCGCGCTTTCAGCCGCTCGACAATCGTGGTGAACGTGTGCTTCTGGATCAGAAACAGCAACCGCTCTTTGGATTGGAAATAATAGTAGAGTCCGGCCAGCGACATTCCGCTGGCGCGGGAAAGATCGCGCATCGACGCGCCTTCATATCCCTTTCTGCAGAAAACGTCAGTGGCGTGATTCAGAATCTCGCCCAAGCGCTTATCGAAACGAGTTGCCGGCAGGCGCAATGCTCCTCGCCGCTGTGCCGAGCGCGCGTTGGTGGTAGACGCCGCAGCCATAGATCCTTGACCCATTCGAACGTTCGTTCGAATTCAGTATAACACCAGTTTGTGATCTGGATCACAACGGGTTGACCTCGCGAGGAGAACTATCGGCGGCCCGCAGATTTTGTTTGCCGCACCTTCGGCTAGCCAATCGCTCGCGATCAGTTTCTGATGTCGGCCAACAGCCGCTCGATTTCCACTTTCGCTTCTCCGGTAAGCGGCAGAAGCGGCAGGCGTGCCGGACCCCCAAAGTAGCCGTTGAAGTCCATACCGTATTTCACGCCCGGAATTCCCAGTTCCGCCACCAATCGTTCGGATGCGCGAACAATTCGCTGCTGCTTGAGCTGCGCCAATCCGCCGTCGCCTTCTTTCCACGCGGCATAGATTTCGTAGCACGCGGTCGGCGCAACACAGGCGAAAGCAAGAATCGCTCCCACAGCTCCCACATCGAGCGAGGGCTGCAGCTTGTGAGCCGCGCCCACCAGCACCTGGAAGCCAACTTCCTTCTGCCTTGTTTTCAGATTCCCGACTACGCTCACCGCGGAAGACGACGGTTTCTGCGGCGCGGTGGAGCCCGCCAAAACTCCCACCGGCACCAGTTCTCCGCCATCTGCCGGCCCGGCAGATGCGGCGGAAATCATGCGCGGAGTTACTGCCTCGAATGTCTCCGTCACCGTAGCGCTCCGCTTGATGTGGCGCGTTCCTTCCACCATCCGCCGCACTTTCTCCACGTCGCCGCTCGATTCCTTGATGCCGATCAGATTGGTATGCTCCGCCAGTTCGCAGACGATTTCCGTCGGAATATCGTAGCCGGTCGCCTGCGGAAAATTGTAGATAATCACCGGCAATGGCGAACGGTCCGCAACCGTACGATAAAATGCCAAAATATTCGCAGGATGCATTTGCTTTTTGTAGTAATGCGGCGTGCGCACCATGGCAACGTCATAGCCGAGTTCGGCTGCGTATTCCGTAAGCCGCAGTGTCTCAATCGCCGATTCGATCCCTGTTCCCGCGATCAACACTTTGTTGGGCGCAGCCGCTTCCCGCGCGGTTTTCAGCACATCGCGCCGCTCTTGATCGGAAAGCAGAATTGCTTCGCCGGTCGAACCTAGCACCACGGTCCCGGTAACCGGCGTGCGTGAATAATGTTCAACGTTGTGCTCGAGCTTTTTGAAATAAACGTTGCCATCGGGATAAAACGGCGTAGTAATGGGAGGGAAAATTCCGTGAAGCAACATTGCATTTACCTTCTTTCAGAGCAGTTTCCGGAACACCCGCCAGCCTATCACTTCTGGGGCAGGCACAGCAGGGGAATCGCTGGCTGTGAATGTCCCGATAGTCGGCAATATCGAACGCCGCGTCTGGCCGCTGATTAGCGCCTTATCTATGCACCCGCTCCGCATGTAACTGCTGCAGCGCCCGGATGTTCACCTCGCCCCGCTGCAATGCCGCAATGCCCTCCGCCGCGGCGCGAGCTGCTGAAAGGGTTGTAATGGTGGGGATGCGTGCCGTCACCGCCGCGCGGCGAATCGCCTTTTCGTCGAACCATGGCTCCAACCCCGTCGGCGTATTCACGATCAGATGGATCCTCTGGCCTTTGATCAGATCCACCACGTTGGGGCGTCCTTCTTTGACCTTGTAAACTCGCTCCACCTTCATGCCGGCAGCTTCGATCACATCGGCCGTGCCCGAAGTTGCAACCAGCTTGAATCCCATGTTCACAAACTTTCGCGCTACTTCCGCGACGTAGCGTTTATCGTGGTCGGTCACGCTGATGAATACCGTCCCTTGCGTCGGCAGCTTCTGTCCTGCGGCCAATTGCGCCTTTCCGAACGCTTCGCCGAAGCTGTCGCCCACGCCCATGACCTCGCCAGTCGATTTCATTTCCGGCCCAAGCACGGTATCGACACCGGGAAATTTGTTCCAGGGAAATACTGGCGACTTCACATAGTGGCAGGTTCCCGTATCGAGGTCGCGGCGCTGCAGAATGTTCTCCGGCAGAAATTCCCGCAGCTTGCGCCCCGTCATCAGCCGCGCCGCGATCTTTGCCATCGGCACTCCGGTAGCTTTCGAGACATAAGGCACGGTGCGCGACGCGCGCGGGTTCACTTCCAGCACATACACTTTTCCCGCTTGCGAACCGTTGCCCGAGCTTCCATTCTCCCGCGGGATCGCAAACTGAATATTCATCAACCCGATCACCTTCAATGCCCGGGCCAGCTTGAAGGTGTACTCGCGCATCCGCTCCATCAGTTGCTGCGGGATGTCGACGGCCGGCAGCACGCACGAAGAATCGCCCGAGTGAATCCCGGCCTCTTCGATGTGCTGCATGATGCCGCCGATCACTACGTCTTCCCCGTCGCAAAGCGCATCCACATCAACTTCAATTGCATTTTCCAGGAAGTGATCGATCAGCACCGGACGGTCGTGCGAGTACTCGACCGCTTCTTTCATATAACGAATTACCGATTCTTCGTCATAGGCGATAACCATCGCCCGCCCGCCCAGCACATACGAAGGCCGTACCACAACCGGGTATCCGACCTGCTTCGCTCCTTCGATCGCCTCTTCGAGCGAAGTCGCCATCACTCCGGCCGCCTGCGGTATCTGCAATTCCTCCAGCAGTTTGTTGAAGTGCTTGCGGTCCTCGGCCAGGTCGATTGATTCAGGCGATGTGCCGATAATATTCACGCCCGCCTGCTTCAGCGGCAAAGCCAGATTCAGCGGCGTCTGCCCGCCAAACTGCACGATCACTCCGCACGACGCTCCTTTCGACGTCTCGTGCTGATAAATCGCCCACACATCTTCAAAGGTCAGCGGCTCAAAGTACAGCCGGTCGCTGGTGTCGTAATCGGTCGAGACGGTTTCCGGATTGCAATTAATCATGATCGTCTCGTAGCCGTCTTCGTGCAGCGCGAAGGAAGCGTGGCAGCAGCAATAATCGAATTCAATTCCCTGCCCGATGCGGTTCGGCCCGCTGCCTAAGATGATGATTTTCTTTTTCTCGGTCGAAGCGGCTTCGTCCTCATCTTCATAGGTCGAGTAAAGATATGGCGTAAAACTTTCAAATTCGGCGGCGCAGGTGTCCACACGCTTATAGACGGGCAGCACGTTATGCTTCTTCCGCAGGTGCCGAACCTTTTCCTGCCCCTCAAGCCGCCACACATTCGCGATGCGGCCATCGGAAAATCCCATGCGCTTCGCGTCCCGCAGCACCTCGCCGGGAATCGATTCCATGGGATGCTTTTCCAGCTCAAGCTGCATGTCGTTAATCTCTTTGAGTTGATACAGAAACCACGGATCCATCGAAGTCATCTTCGCGACCTGCTTCACCGTGTGCCCCTGCCGGAGCGCATATTGCACGTAAGCGAGTCGCTCGGGATGCGGCGTCACCAGGCGCTGCGTTAAAATTTTCGGCTCGAGTTTCCCGCCGCCAACGCGCTTTCCGGTATCCAGCGAGCGAACTCCCTTCATCAGCGCTTCTTTGAAGGTGCGGCCGATTGCCATCACTTCGCCCACCGACTTCATCTGTACGCCGAGGTTTTCGTCGGCCCCAGGAAATTTCTCGAACTGCCATTTAGGAATCTTCACCACCACATAATCGAGCGTCGGCTCGAAACACGCCGGAGTCTTCCGCGTGATGTCGTTCGGAATCTCATCGAGCGTGTACCCCACGGCCAGCTTGGCCGCAATTTTCGCAATCGGGAAACCAGTCGCCTTCGATGCCAGAGCTGACGATCGCGAAACACGCGGATTCATCTCGATCACAACCATCCGCCCGGTTTCGGGATTGACCCCGAATTGAATATTCGACCCTCCGGTGTCCACGCCGATTTCCCGAATCACCGCAATCGAAGCATCGCGCATCGCTTGGTACTCGCGATCAGTCAGCGTTTGCGCCGGAGCCACCGTGATCGAGTCGCCGGTATGCACTCCCATGGGATCGAAGTTCTCAATCGAGCAGATGATGATCACGTTATCTTTCGTGTCGCGCATCACCTCAAGCTCGAACTCTTTCCATCCCAGCACCGACTCTTCGATTAACGCTTCGTGTACCGGCGACAAATCCAGACCGCGCGTGAGCACTTCCACCAGTTCTTCGCGGTTAAATGCAATGCCGCCGCCGGTTCCTCCCAGCGTGAAGGATGGCCGCACGATCACGGGAAATCCGATTTTTCCCGCGAACTCAAGACCATCTTTCGTGCTGTTCACCAGCGCCGATTTCGGCACGTCAAGCCCGATCCGCTGCATCGCGTCTTTGAAGAACAGCCGGTCTTCCGCCTTTTTGATCGCGGCAATGTTCGCGCCGATGAGCTGCGCATTGTATTTTTCGAGGACGCCGCCATCGGAGAGTTCGACCGCCAAATTGAGCGCCGTCTGCCCACCCACCGTCGGCAACACGGCAAATCCTGCGCCGGGCGAGAGTTCGCGCTCCACGCGGATAATCTCCTGCAGGTATTCAAGCGTGAGGGGCTCGATGTAGGTACGGTCGGCCATTTCCGGATCGGTCATGATGGTCGCCGGATTCGAATTGGCCAGCACTACTTCGTACCCCTCCGACTTCAGGGCTTTGCAGGCTTGAGTGCCGGAATAATCGAACTCGGCCGATTGTCCGATGACGATCGGGCCAGAGCCAAGGATCAGAATTTTTGAGATATCAGTGCGTTTAGGCATTATGCGATCTTATTTTTGTCAACCGACAGAGCCTGTTTTTCGCTCGCTACAGGGCGGCCTCGTCACCCTTTCCACTCCTCCATCATCTTCACGAAATCCTTGAACAGATAATGCGAATCATGCGGGCCCGGCGCGGCTTCCGGGTGATACTGCACGCTGAACAGCGGCAAATTTCTATGCCGCAAGCCTTCCAGCGTCGAATCGTTCAAGTCCATGTGCGTGAGTTCGACTTCGCTTTGTGGCAGCGACTCCGGATCGACCGCAAAATTATGGTTGTGCGCGGTGATCTCGATCTTCCCCGTCTTCAACTGCTTCACTGGGTGATTCCCGCCGTGATGCCCAAATTTCAGCTTGAAGGTTTTCCCTCCCAGCGCAATTCCCGTCAACTGGTGTCCCAGGCAAATTCCGAAAATCGGTTGCCGCCCCATCAGCCTGCGAATCGAATCGACCGCGTAAGTGCACGGTTCCGGATCGCCCGGCCCATTCGACAAGAACACGCCGTCAGGTTTCAAAGCCATCACATCTTCAGCCAAAGTCTGCGCTGGAACCACCGTTACGCGGCAACCTTCCCCGCGCAACTTCCGCAGAATGTTCTGCTTGATCCCGAAGTCATAAGCCACCACATGAAATCGTTCCGGTTCGTCTTTCACCCCGACCTGCGCCACCGGCTCGTGCGACCGCTCGCCGACTTCCCACACGTAAGGCCGCTTGGTGCTCACTTCCTTGGCCAGGTCAAGGCCATCCATCTTCGGAATCGATCTCGCCTTCGCCACCAGCTTTTCTGGATCGCTCTCGATAGTGGAAATCACGCCGCGCATCACGCCGTGATCGCGCAGATGCCGCACCAGACATCGCGTGTCGATATCGGACAGCACCGGCACTTTGAACTGTTCGAGATATTCCTCGGCAACCTGCTGCGACCGCCAGTTCGAGCTGACTTTCGAAAACTCGCGCACGATCAGCCCTTCGATCCACGGGCGCGTGGCTTCGTTATCGTCCTGGTTGGTTCCGTAGTTGCCGATCTCGGGGTTGGTCAGGACAACAATCTGCCCTGAGTAGGAAGGATCAGTGAAAATTTCCTGGTAGCCGGTGATGGAAGTATTAAAAACGACCTCGCCGTAGCATTCGCCTTTGGCACCGTAGCCTTTGCCTCGGAAGACTCGCCCGTCTTCCAGCGCAAGGATAGCTTGCATTCTCGCTCCAGGGGAGTGGATTTTACGAATTTTATCAGGGTTGCGCGCGGACGAAAAGCCGTTCAACGAATTTTGTTGAGGAAAAAAGAGCCCACTTTCTGCGTGGGTGCCGGATTACGGCGAAACCGCCGGCAAAATGTAATCGGTCAGCAGCCTCTCTGTCTGTTCATGCATGCCGCGCGTGCTGTAATTCGTGCTGGTAATCACCACGCAGAGATCCAGGCCAGGCAATACCACGACCTTGTTCCCGCCGTTGCCGCTCATGAAATATCCGGCATACCCTTTGCCACCGGACTGAAACGTCTTCAGCCACCAGAAGTATCCATACTCAGTTTGGTCATCGATCTGAGCGTGAGGTCGAGTCGAGGCTCGAATCCATCCCTCGCTGATGAGGCGCTTCGACTGCCAGACACCGCCATCCAGATAGAGTTGCCCGATTTTCAGCAGGTCGCGGCTGGTGAGACGCAAACCTCCCCCGGTCTGGGGAATATTCAGTGGCGAGAAGACCCACTCTGCGTCACTGATTCCAAGCGGATCAAAGAGCTTTCTTTGTGCATAGCGATCGGTTCTTTCGCCCGTCACCTTCTCGAGAACTTCGCTGAGAACGAACGCCCCTCCGGTGCAGTAGCTGAAATAACGCCCGTATTTCGGAGGCTCTTCGTGTTCCCCGAGATGCATGCGCCCGCGGATCGGCAGATCGAGAATAAACTGCGCCCAGTCTTCCACCAGATACATGCGCTCTTCATTTCCGCGCGAAGCGTCGTTCCAGTCGTCGCATTCCAGCGGCGAAGACATCGTCAGAAAATCCTCGACCGTGATTGTTTCTTTTCTTGGGTCGGGATTCTGCATCCTCCGGGCATGTTCGGGCAGCAGAGCGAGCACGCGCGCATCAACGCCCCTGAGCTTCTTTTCATCAATGGCGATCCCGACGAGGGCGTCGGTGATGCTCTTCGTCGCCGATCTTGTATCGCGCAGAGTGCTGGCATCCCCGTCGAAATACTTTTCGTAGACCAGCTTTCCGTGTCGTGCCAGCACCACGCTGCCGATCTTCTTGAATTCTCCGGAACTGACGGCTATCTCCAGCTTCTGCAGCTGACTTGGTGAGATGCCGGTTGATTGCGGAACAGCGGTCGGCCAATTGAGTCCCGGCGGTGGATTTGCCGGCTTCGAGGGTTCTTGGGCCGGAGTGATTCCAGCCCATCCAACGCACAAAACGCACATCATCCACCCAACGCGTGCGAACATTCAGTTTCTCTCGGATTCGACGATTTAAGAAACTCTGTAAAGTTGGACGTTCCTGGAGTCGAAAAGTGAACCGCAGAATGGACCATTCGCTCCCACCAGGGAAAACTTGATGATCGGCAGCAAAGGATCAATAGACGAACGGCACAAACCGTTTGGTCCGTCGCATGTACTCCTGGTAGCGTCCGCCAAGGTTTGCCTGCAGTGCCTGCTCTTCGACGTGCACTCGATAAACATATGCAGCCGCGCCACTCACCGCGATGATTAGAACGCTCAGCCAGTTGGTCAATGCAATGCCTGTGCCGAGATACATTAATATCCCACCGGTATAGGAAGGATGCCGCACCCAGCGGTAAGCGCCCCGTTCAACCACTGGCTGATCTGCGGAAGCTTTCACGTCACCGGTAAAATATTGCCCCAGCATGCGCCAGCAGTGCATTCTCAGGAGCCTTCCACAAATCAGGATGGCCAACCCGGCCAAGAACCACGCTTTGGGCAAAACCGTGATCGTAAACCTGCTGATGCCGGCAACCATGAACGCAGCAAGTGATCCCAGCCAGCCCGCCAGCATTATGATCTGCATCGAGCCGCGATCAGATTTTTCACCTTTTTGCGGACGCGAACGAGCCACCAGCCCGAATTCCGGAATGTAAGCCCACAGAAACACCGCCCAGAACAACAACGTATACGGCCAGGTATAGGCAAGTGGCTTCATAGCAATCGAATGACGCCCATTCAGCTGAATAAATGTCCAAAAAAATGCCGTTACCGCACCCGCCCCAGCTTATCCACCGGCCAGTAACCAAACACCGCCTTGCCGTAGATGTAGCTCTGATTCACCGGGCCGAAATCGCGGCTGTCATTGGACATCGACCGATGATCTCCGAGCAGAAAATAGCACTGTGGAGGCACGACTGTCTCTGGATACGACCGCGCGTCTGCATACGCCGGAGGAACGTAATCTTCATCCAGCGCCAGGCCGTTTACATACACCTGCCCGCCATCGATGCGAATCCGGTCGCCTTCCAATCCAATGA
>JASHTD010000499.1 GCA_030040725.1 Candidatus Sulfotelmatobacter sp.
TGGCCGGTCATAGCTGGGGGCTGGGAGTTGGTGCTAGGCTAAACACAGGAGGTAACGGCGATGCTTCTCTTTGCGGCGTTGTTCTTTCCTATCTTTGGATTTGGGTTCGTGATGTATTTTCTTCCGTCGATCATAGCCCTGGCGCGGAGCAAGCGGGACATTGCGGGGATCATTCTGCTGAACTTCTTTCTGGGATGGACGATGATCGGCTGGGTGGTTGCGCTGGTATGGGCGGTGAAGACGGATGTTCCAGTGGTGGTGCGGTGAGTCTGGATCTGTGGCGCAGGGGATTGAACGGAATATGGGTTTCGAGGCGAATCGTTTTTTGACCGGGCTGGTGATTGGAGTTTTGGTGGCGGGCCTGGTTGGCTGTACTCATCAGAGTGCGGCGGCTCAGCCGGATCCCTCAGTACGGCTGCAGGCGATTCCCGCCCCGGATGCGACGAAGTATCCGCCGCTGCAGGAGGGAAAGCACTGGAGCAATCCGTACCTTGTGATCCGGCGGGATAATGTGGGATTGCTCAGCGATGTAGCGGCAAATGAAGAACAATTGCTGAAGCCCGAGGAAGTTTTGAAGACGCTGGTGCAATTGCCGGCGCAGGCGTGGCCGTACGGGCGGGCGGTTGCGATTCTGGTAGACGAGAAGAGCGCAAGTTCGGAACAGGACAAGGCGGCGCTAAGGCGAAACCGGGGGATTGTGGAAGGCGATCTGGAAATGGCACACGTCGCGATTCGATGGATTCCCAACTCCTGAGCGACATTTCAAACAAACTCTCCAATCAGGCAGACTCTCCAGGATGAAAATCTGCAAGACAGTTCAAGAAATGCGGGAGCAGTGTGATGCCGCACGACGCAGCGGGAAGCGACTGGGAATTGTGCCGACCATGGGAGCGCTGCATGAGGGACATTTGTCGCTGGTGAGGGCTGCGAGAAAGTCTTGCGGAGTGGTCGCGGCGTCGATTTTTGTGAATCCGGCGCAGTTTGGGCCGAATGAGGATCTGGCGAAGTATCCGCGAAATTTCGAGCGGGACTGCGAACTGCTGAAAGCAGAAAAAGTGGAATTGCTGTTCGCGCCGACGGTGGAGGAGGTGTATCCGGAGGGCGCGGTGACGTGGGTGACGGTTGAGGGATTGAGCGAAAAGCTGGATGGGCGCTCGCGGCCGGGACATTTTCGGGGAGTGACCACCGTGGTGGCGAAGCTGTTTCATATCGTGCAGCCGAATGCGGCTTTCTTTGGGCGGAAGGATGCAGCGCAGGTGGCAATCATCCGAAAGATGGTGAGGGATTTGCATTTTGCCGTGGAAATTGTTGCGTGTCCGATTGTGCGGGAAGTGGATGGGCTGGCGTTGAGCTCAAGAAATGTATATCTCGATGCGGCGCAGAGGGAGCAGGCACTGGCGCTGTATCGGTCGCTTACGCGGGTGAAGGAAATGTGGGAAGCGGGCGAAAGAAATGCCGCAAGATTGATCGAAGCGGGGCGCGACGAGATTGGGCGAGAGCGATCGGTCCGGCCGGATTATTTTGAGATCGTCGACGCCGAGAATCTGGATGAGGTGACGAATGTGGAGCGAGGGACGCTGGTGGCGGTGGCGGCGTTCGTGGGGACGACGCGGCTGATCGACAACGTTGTGCTGGGCGAATAGCAAAGAGCGGGACTGCGCGCAGAGAAGGGTCAGCGATCGGCGGGCACAGGTGAGGGGCCGGAAGCAGATTGGGCAGCGGTATCTTGCGGGTTCAAACTCTGACGGACCATATTTTCAATCTGCGACCAGAGGCGCGGGTCACATTCGGTTTGCATGTGGCCGGGAGTGAAAAAGCGGTCGGCCCAGGAAGCTTCAGGACAGGCGATGGGGTTTTTGCGATAGTCCAGCAGGTAGTTTCCGAGGATCTCGGTTTTGGCGGGATTGGCAGCGGAGATGTGGCGACGACCATGAACGAGGCCTTGGGGCTGATAGAAGTTGATTGCCTCATTGACGTTGGGAGGGATGACCGAGTCGTTTTGCCAGGGTTTGGCAACACTATCGACCTGCACGGTGAGCAGGACAGGCACATCTTCATGCTGCAGATCGCGAGCGAGCATGACGGCAGCGGCCGCTCCCCAACTTTGTCCAAATAAAACAATATGGGCGCGGGACTTCTCTTGCGGAGAGAGGACGCCATCATGGTTCGTATCCAGAAGGCCAACGATTGCCGAGTAGGCATTTCTGCGGTGACGGTTTTCGAAAACTCGAACGTAAGTTCCGGGCGGGAGGGTTTCGCGTATGTGCCGGGCGAGCTGAACCACGCCGTGATGGGGATTGTCGCGATTGACGAAGCCGCCTACGAATCCGACGACAATGTTTTCGGCAATGGGTGCGGGTTCGAAGGTACGGGAGGCACCATCGAGTGCGCGGGCGGACGGCAGTGCGGCTGCGGCCACGATGAGCGAAGCGATTGCAGTGCGAAATGCCGCCGAGCAACTCATGAACGATCCCAAGTACTGAGATGAACCGCCGCGAGCGGAGGATGCTGGCAAAAAACAAGGCGCGTCATATTCTCCTAATTTCGTCTATCGGCTTTGGGCCAAATACCTTGATGGACGCGACATTCGGCTTACATCCCGCGGGACAGTGTACACCCGAAAGTCAAGGGCTGTTGATGGGACAAAGGTCTCTAAGGGACGGGATTGTCGTGAGTGGGGGATGGGAGCTGGCCTGCAGAGTAGCCGTCAAATGAGAGCTATTTGGATGAGAGACGAGGATGAGAGACGAAAGTGTTGTTTGAGAGGAGGTAGCGCAGAGGGCGAGCAACGGCTTTGCTGATGCCGATGCGAGGAGTGATCTGGATTCTACGACCTATGAGGAAGCCATCGTCGGCGATCCAGAGACCGGAAGCGGGCGAGGTGAGGTCTCGGCCATTGTCGCGGGAGCGGGTGATACCGAAGGCCTGAGCAAGGCGGCCGGGACCGGCGGTGAGTTTTGGTAGATCGCCGGGGTTGTGGATGGTCATACCACGAGCACGGGCCATTTCTTCGATACCAACGATCGGCTCGACGGCGCGAAAGAGAACACCGCCAGCTTTGCCTTCGGGTTCACAGGAAACATTGAGGCAATAGTGGTTGCCATAGATGAAGTAAACGTAGGCGTGGCCGGGAGGGCCGAAGAGAACGGAATTGCGAGGAGTGCGACCTGCTGCGGAGTGGGCGGCAAGATCGTTTGTGCCGAGATAAGCTTCGACTTCGACGATGCGGGCTGAAAGGCGAGTGTTTTCGCTGGAGCGGATGAGGACTTTGCCGATGAGGTCGCGGGCGACGCGGCGCGGAGAGCGGGCGAAGAAGGCGCGAGGGAGGGGATGGGGATTGGCGGGCACGGAAAAGAGTGTAGTCGAAGTGTGTAAGTACGGGGGATTAGGATCGGCGAGGGGAAAATGCACGCGAGATCCCAGCCTCGCTGGTAAAGGCGCGAGGCTTCGGGATGACGCTATCATTGACATAAGAATTCTTCGACCCTTCGACTCCGCTCAGGGCGGGCTTGGCGCGCGCCGCGCTCAGAATGACAACGTTCTTTAACCTAGGTGCCGATCAAGTTTGCCCGAGGGTGTGGCTCAGGATCGTGATTGAAAATTCTGTTCGGGCCGGTGTGATGGGGCAGCGATAGGGATCCTTCGACTGCGGCTTTGCTTCGCCGAGGCGAAGCAAAGTCCTCGCTCAGGATGACAGGCGGATGGAGTTACCACAGTTCTGTCGAGCTGCGCTCGACGGGACAGCCGAGGGCGGCTGTCCCTACGTAAGAAATTGAATACGAACTAAGCGGCGCCTTTTTGAGATTCTTTCAAATAGGCCAGGACTTCTTCGGCATGACCCTCGGGTTTGACCCTGGGAAAAATGTGCTGAATCTTGCCGTCGGGACCGATGATGAAAGTGGTGCGGACGATGCCCATGACTTTCCGGCCGTACATGTTCTTTTCCTGCAGGACGCCGAAGGCATCGGCGACTTTTTTGTCGGCATCGGCGAGAAGCGAGAAGGGAAGCTTGAATTTCTCCTGAAATTTCTTTTGGGCTTTGGGCGTGTCGGGGGAGATGCCGAGTAACACGGCGCCAGTTTTCTGCATCTGTTTGAAGGTATCGCGAAAATTGCAGGCCTCGACGGTGCATCCCGGAGTATCGGCGCGAGGATAGAAATAGAGCACGATGGTCTTGCCTTTGAGGTCTTTGAGCGAGATTTCCTTTTCGTTTTCATCCTGCAGGGTGAAGGCCGGAGCCTTATCATTGATATTCATGGGAGCCTCTCTTCCTAGAAAACCCGAGTTGGATAGCGCAACTAACAGTTGGATGAACGCGCTAGAACGAAGGCGCATTTCTTCCTACAGGTTCTTATACCGCACATTTTTATATCGCATCTTGGGATGCGCCGTCATGGGGATTCTGCTGCTGGGCGGATTGGGAGCTGTGCCGAGCGGGGCGCAGATGCCGCAACTGAAGCGGCCGGAAGAAGCGCCGGAGGAAAAGCCAGCGCCGGCCCCACTGAAAAAGCTGGTGAACGAGCCGCGGGCAATAGGGCTCTTGCAGCTTAATAAAAGCGGCAAGGGAACGCTGATACCGATTGCGATCCGGATCGATGGAAAGTTCTACGATGCGAGCGCGTATAAGGCAAACCCGGTACCGATGGCGCTGGATGGTGGGACGGTCTACGAAGTGGAAAAAACCGGTCAATCGCAGGGATTGTTTACGGTGAGCGGAGCGCTGCATAACCAGAATCCGAACAGCGCGACTCCATGGCTGGGAGCGGGACAGTACGCCCTGAATGGGACGGTTGCGGCGAGTAAGATCCACCGAGCAGAAGACAAGCCGAGAGGGATCGAGGGCGTCGACAGTGGGCCTCCGCGGCTGACGCGGGGGACGGAAGGAACACCGACGAATCAGAGTCCGGCTGCAGGATCGGAAAACGCGAATGGATCGTCGCAGAAGGCGGGCACGTCAACGCCGGCGGCGACATCACAGACAGGGAGTGGAGCTTCGGCGGGAGCAGGATCTGGCTCCGGCACGGGATCGGGCTCGGGTACCGGGTCTTCGGAGGGCGACGATTCGGGACGGCCGCAATTGAAGCGGGCAGGAGATTCCGGGAGCGGGGCAGATCAGGGGTCGAAGTCTCAGACGGGAGAGACGGGCGGGCAAG
>JASHTD010000500.1 GCA_030040725.1 Candidatus Sulfotelmatobacter sp.
TGGACACTTCCAAGCGATCTGCCGTGGTTGAGGCCTTCCGCTCCGGCGCGCACGGCGTTTTCTCGCGCACCGAGTCTCCGAAACTTCTGGCGAAGTGCATCTGCAGCGTGCATCAGGGGCAAGTCTGGGCCAACAGTGCAGAGTTGCGCTTTCTGCTGGAAGCGCTTTGCGAATCGGAGCCGGCGAGCGCCATCGAAGCCGGCAAGGAAGCCATCCTTTCGAAGCGTGAACAGGACGTAGTGCGCTGCGTGGCAGAGGGATTGTCCAATCGCGAAATTGCCAGCCGTCTGGGCCTGACTGAGCACACGGTTAAGAATTATCTGTTCCGTATCTTCGACAAGCTTGGCGTTTCCAGCCGCGTGGAAGTCGTGCTTTATGCCTTCCGGTACCGCAAGGATCTGGTTGGATCGAACGCAAACTCCGACAGCAGCTGCGTGCAGTGCGCCAAGACCTACCCGGTGCCGCAGTCAGAGAAGTCCCGCGCAATCGAGCAGGTGGCAGCTAAGAAACAGTTGGAGTTTCAGGACGCGAGCCGGAGGGCTCGCGCATAATTTTCCGTTGGATTTTGTTTCGAACTGCGGCTCGCCTAAGGCGAGCCGCTTCTTTTTTTGCGTTCATCTAATGAGGGCGACGATACACTAGCCACACAGATTCCGTCGCAGCATATTCCCGCTATGCCTAACCTTTATCCGATCCACAGAAGATTTCGTCGATTAAGGCCAGCGCCGAATTTGCGGTGACCACGACCTGCGGCAAAACGGTTGCCGTGGGAGCAAGCTGCTCCCTCAGCGCGACATTTTCTCCGACAACAAGAGCCGCGGCGCAAGGTGCGATCGACATTATCGATAGTGCATCGTAGAACTTATCTAGCAAGTCCCGCATTGACCAAATCGTGTTCCGTCGAACCATTCGCCATCGCGGGCGTCAAGCGGATGCAGGCATTCACTCTGACTGAGTCATACCACTCAACCCAAAGTGCGAAACATGCCTCGTGGTTTTCCAGCTTCAAATCAGAGCAGCGCCTTCCTTAGACTCGCCGGAACAGTTCATCCAGCTTCAGCTCCCTGAGGCATTTTGAGTGTACTCTCACCGTTTCAATTAAGCCCAGTTGAAGAGCTTTTACAACCGACGCGATTTAGGTGACGCCAGAGTTCAAAAGCTATTCGATGAAAACGACAAAGAACGCTAAGTTAGATCAGCGCCCTAAGGAACTGCTGGCCGGGAGGTAGTTCGTTCTATGGTATACTTTCGCGATCAGTTGTCCCCCTTCCCTAGAATTGCGTATCTGCGATGTGGAGTACACGATGAACCTTCTACGCTGGCTTCGCCCCCACCTCGTATCAGCATTGATGATTTTCTCCTGCTTTGTTACGAAGACGAGTATTGCCCAGTTTGAGACACGTGCCCAAACCAAGTTCCCCCCCGCCGAGGTGCCCGCAATAGCGACCGGGGACTTCAACAATGACGGTAACCTCGATGTCGTTGTGGTGACCGATAACGGCTTCGCAGTCGCGCTGGGAAATGGGGACGGGACTTTTCAGACACCGAAGCTGACCAGAACTGGGCTGGCCTATTCCTTAGCGGTTGCCGATTTCAATAACGATGGCAACCTGGACATTGTTGTAGCCGACGACAATCTGAACCCCAGCACAGTAAGTGTGTACCTAGGAAATGGTGATGGGACCTTTCAGCCACCAATCAAATCAAAGACTACGAGCTACAACGTGTTTATTGCGGTTGGCGATTTCAATCACGACGGCAAGATGGACATCGTAGCGATCGACTCCCCATACATTAGCGTGCTATTGGGGAACGGCGACGGAACATTTCAGCAGCCAAGCGATAACGACTCTTTTCCTGGCAGCCAATGGCTGGCTGTTGCCGACTTCAACAACGACGGAAAGCTGGACGTAGTCGTGACTGGGTCTTTCGGTAACAGCTATAACATTGGAGTGCTTCTGGGCAACGGCAACGGGACGCTGCAAAATGCGATTACTCAGCCGATCGAATACGTCCCCGCGACAGTGGCGGCAGGCGATTTGAATGGTGACGGGAATATGGATGCGGTGCTAGGGTACGATCTTGATGGCGTCGCTGTGCTCCTCGGTAATGGGGACGGTACACTGCAGTCGCCAGTGAACTATAACACGACTGGCATCGGTGGCGGCGGGGTGCTCGTACACGACCTGAACCTTGACGGCCGACAGGACGTGTCCGCCTCAAGCTCGGATAGCGGAGTGCCTGGCATCGACGTTTTCTGGGGAACTGGGGACGGCACACTGCAGCCTGCACAGTTCTTTGCCACGACGGCCTCGTATCCGGCGGTTATAGGGGATATCAACGGCGATGGCCTGCCCGACTTCATAATAGAGAACTCGTACTACGGGGTGACCACGATGCTGAATACGGGGGTCGTTAGTTTTTCGCCGAGTTCAGCACCGATCGCCTTTCCCGTCCAGTTGATCAATACTGTGAGTCCGGAGCAAACGGTGTACCTCACCAATAACGGCGCAGCGCCGCTTTCCATCAGCGCCATGAAGGTCTCCGGCCCGTTTGAGATGACGACGAGCTGCGGAAAGCGAGTGGCGAGCGGGACAAGTTGCTCGATTTCGGCAACATTTAGTCCGAAGCGAGGAGGCAGCCTTACCGGAGCCGTTACGATTTTTGACAGCGCGTCGTCGAAACCGCAGTTTGTCGAGCTGACGGGCAGTTCGACAGTCATCAAGCTTTCGCCTACGGTGCTGCATTTCGGCGATCAGACAGTGGGGACATCGAGCGCGCCACAAACGGTAACCGCAACCAACGACGGCGACGCGGCAATCAGTTTCTACAGCGTGGGCCTAGGACAGGCGGCGAAGAAGAATTTTACGGCTACCGAGGACTGCACCAACCAGCCCCTCCAGCCGGGAGCAAGCTGCACTGCAACAGTTACCTTCATCCCCACGCAGACGGGCGCTGACAGCGGGCAGCTTTTTTTCACCGTGGGTGTGAACCAGGTCAACCCGGCACCCGTGCAGCTCTCGGGCACTGGGACCTAGCGATGAAGGCCGCTGCATTCTTGCGTACCTGAACCTCTCTAGTGTTGCCTACGGAAGCATTGCGCAGTAACGAGCTGGACACCGCTCCGGACATAACCGACCATATCGTACTGGATAGCCGTAAACCCTGAAATGATGCTAGGAATCTGTCCGTTGGTACCGAAAATCGACGGGTAGAATCCAGGTACATTGCTGTAGGTCCCGTCGACGCCCTCTGCCCCGGTGCAGGAGTCAACTGCATAGAGGTCATAGTGTGATGGGGAATTGGCGGACGTTATATTAGCGTAGAAAATCTGTCCTTGAGTACTGGAGTTGTTTCCGCAGAAGTTTGAGTTATAGTTCTCTTGGCAGTTCCATGGGGATGGGGGCTGCCAGACGCTGCGGCAGAGCCAAGCCGAGAGTCCGGTACCCGGGTAGCTGTACGAAGGTGCGGCCCCTAAACCGGTTACATTCTCTTGGTCGACAATGCTTTGAGCCAGCCATCTCGACATCGCTGCTTGGGAAGTCCTGCCCGATCCGTTGTAATCTGCACACGTCGCGTCGTTGGTCCAATTCACGACGACGGCCACGTCACCCCCTACATAGGTAGGAGCTAGGCTCCAAGTTCCACCACCGCCCAGTTGGCAGCCGAATTGGTTGCCACTATTTGCTCCGCATACTGTGACATTAGACGCGGCAGGGTATTGGCAACCTTGTGAGATGTCGCCGAATACCGGCCCGGAAGTCAATTCGACGTTATCGAGCCATGAGCCAGCACCGTAGTATGCCAGCGAATATGCGATTTGCGCCGACCCAGCGCTTACACCTTGAGCGCAGTATCCTGCGCCGGAGTTCGCGTTAAGAACGGGCTGGAAGATGTTCGTATAGATGAAGTTCAAGAAGGTCGCGGGTCGGCAGGCAGCGTTCTGAATGCTCCCGTACGTTCCGGTGGGGAAGGGGGAATACGTGTATTCCCAGTCGTTCATCCACGCGATTTGCACGATCACGTAGCCGCTATTGAAGTAGGAAGTGGCATAGCTATTTCCCGAAGGCTCGGTTCCTCCAGTGCCGTTGAAAAAGACAATCACTCCCTTTGCTGTGTTGATGCCAGGAGCTATTCCCACCGGGTTCAGGGATGCATAAGTGAACTCCAAATTCTGGGTGTTAGGGCAACTCACCTGAGCGTTGTTGCACGTCATCGTATAAGTGTTTGGCCGTTGACGTATGAAAACCAACCCGCGCCGCACGGGGCGGCACCGGGCAGGCTGATGATCGTACCGA
>JASHTD010000122.1 GCA_030040725.1 Candidatus Sulfotelmatobacter sp.
GACAAAATGCGCCTCCTAGTCACACTGGAATTTCAAGGCGGAAGTTCGGGGAATGCCAAGCTTGAGCTGCCCTCAGAGTGGGCTGGACAAACACAAGTAGAAAAATCCATTACCCAACTGAGTGTGCTTTCTGAGGGAACTACGATCACGGATACGGCATTGCCGTTTGAAAAGCAATTGCACTTTACTTCAGGGTCGACTGTTCGGATCTCATACATCTTGGAGCAAGACTGGCATGGTGCCCTCGATAGTGGTACGCGGTTCCGTGCAGACCTATCGCCAAGTTACTTCCACATCATCGGCATTACGTCGCTGGTTCATCCTAAGATAGATGACTCTTGCATGGTCAACGTCAACTTCGATTGGCAGGGGTTGCCGACTGGATGGTCTCTTGCGTCCAGTTTCGGAACGGACGACCGACACCAATCCTTCCATGGCTTTTGGCGCGATGCAGTGCATTCACTCTTTGTTGGCGGCGATTACCGAATCTACCGCACCGAAATTTCGGGTAACGTTCTCAACTTTGCGATAAGGGGGAAATGGAATTTCACCGACAAGGAATGGGTTTCCAGCGTTAGCAAGATCATCGAGTTCGAGCGAACATTCTGGCACGACAACGGGTTTCCGTATTTTCTTGTGACGCTGACTCCCTTCGATCAGGATCATGGCAGCACTGGAGGCACGGCACTGACAGGTGCGTTCATGATACACTTGTCACGCTTGGACGGCCTTACGCCCACGACCCTCGAAACGCTCGCACACGAGACATTTCACGGATGGAATCCTCTTAGGATATCCTTCGGTGTGATGTAGCCAATGGCGCTGTTCAAGCGGATCTCGTTGTAATGCGCGACGTAATCCTGCACCAAGCGCAGCGCATCGTCCAGGGAAAGCGGTGTTCCGGGCCGGATGCACTCACTCTTCAGCGACTTGTGCCAGCGCTCGATTTTCCCGTTCGATTGGGGGTAGTAGGGTGATGTTCGAACATGCGTCATGCCAGAGATTCGAATGAACTCTTTGAAGTCGCGTGCGATGAACTGCGGCCCGTTGTCGGAGATGATACGCGGCCTTGCCTCCGGATATTTTTCCTTGGCGCGTTCCAGAATTACTTCAATGTCGGTCTCCCTCATCGACTCACGCAAGCCCCAGTCCACGATTGAACGACTGTACCCATCCAAAACGCTGCACAAGTAATAAAAGGTGCCGCAGACGTTGATATAGGAAATATCTATATGCCAATGTTGGTGCGGCTGGAGCGGCTGTTCGAAACCCTTTCCTTTTCCCGATGGCTTCGCTCTCCACCGTGAGAGCAGTCCTGCTTGCTTCAACACTCGCCAAACACTCGCCGGGCTAACAGCGACAACGTCAGCATCGAGCATCATGAACGTCAATCGCCGATAGCCTTCCATCGGATTCTTCAGATGGAAATCGATGATCGCTTCCTTTTCCCACAGCTCCAACCAGAAATCGCGGGGAACCCAACCGTTGTGCTCGTTGACGCACCCGTAACGCTGCCGCCAGTCATAGAACTTGCTGGCAGTCACGCCCAGCCAATGAATGAATCGTCCGACGCCGATCTCGGTTTTCTCCGACCGGCGCCGGACGAAATCTACCAGTTGGTCCCGCACGTCATGCGGCACCCAGTTGCCAGTTAGAGTTCCCCAAGTGTTTTTTTTAGCGCGATGTGCTCCGCCATCAACTCAGCCAGGACTTCGTCCTTGGTCTGCACCTTCTTCTCCAAAAACTCAATCCGTTTCTGCTTCTCCTCCACCTGGCGGTGGGGACGCTCCTGAGCCTGAAACGCTGCTGCCCCGTTCTCGAAGAACTCCTTTTGCCAGCGGTAGAACACCGTTGGCCGCAAGCCCAGTTCCTCACAAAGATCGGAGACGGGCACGTGGTCCAAAAGGTGGCGCCTCAAGATCGCAACTTTCTCTTCTGCGGTGTAATGCTTCCGTTCCTTCCTCATACGTTCGCTCCGCTATCTTAACGGAGGAACGCTTTCTCCATTTCCATCTGAGGCAGGACAAAAGCAAAGTACATTGGGCTGCGCTTTCACGATCTGCGTCGAACAGGGATTCGCAACATGTCGAGAAAGGGAATCCCAGAGAAGGTCGGAATGCTCATCAGCGGGCACAGAACTGACAGTGTGTATCGCAGATACAACATCGTCGATATGGAAGTGCTGAAGAGCGCGACGGCGAAAATAGAGGAACATCAACGTGAGATTGTCGAAGCCGAGAACAACCATAGAATAGCCATAGTCGGCACCGAAAACGGCTTAGATGACAAAGGGAAGCCGATCAACTAGACTGAAAAATCAAGGACTTCCATCCGCGCCGGGATGGCGGAACTGGCAGACGCAGCGGACTCAAAATCCGCCGGTACTTAGTACCTTGGGGGTTCGACTCCCCCTCCCGGCACCAACTCGGTTCGCTTAAGCAACTCTGGTTACTTCCCGCCTCCCTTGGATCGGAACTGCGAGGAACTACGCAGACTGCAATAAAAAAACGTCCCAGATTCGAGATCTGGAACGTAATTTTTAAGCAGCGCGTTTGAACATCCCCGAATGTTCTAACGCTGCTCGTGAACAAGCGTAGATTCAACAACGCATAAGGTAAATGGCCCGTGCGTGCCGCCAAGAGCCACGTCCGAGCCATTATTGGGGAAGGGCAACGCCGATTCAGGTCAGGACTTTGCCGTGTGTATATTCAGTACGTAGCCCTTCGAGGCAGGGTCGAAGAAAAGAGACCAATAAAGATTTCGCCCTGGGGCTTGCAAACTTTGAATCAAAAGCTCGCGGGCCGGAACCTTGCCTCCTCCGCCGATCTTCACTTGAGTGAATGTCACCAGAGCTTTTGGCAATATGCCCACAGAGACCGAAGCGTGGTTCTGCACTGCGAGCACATGACACAGCAGATTGATAGTATCGGCGATCGTCCTCTGTCGAGCCGGCAAAGTCACAGGCGTGTCGAGCAGGGGTTGTCGTGGCGATATCTCGTTCGCCCGGTTGCGAGCGGATGTGCCCACAACATCGAAGCGTCCTTCGCTCGTACGCCGCACCTCAAATCGACCGGGGTTCGGACTCTGGTTGTATGCATCCACGATCAGGTGGAGGGTTTGCTCCTCAAGCGGAGAACGAACAGGAAACTCGACATGGAAGATTCCGCCGGCTGGAAGTAGCGAGTGCGACGGATCGTCATGACTCTCGACGATGTCAACATTCGACGTGTACGCCGGGTCCTCGTAGTTAACCGCCCATCCATATTTATGCCGCAGAGCATCGAGGGCTTGGAGCAGGGGACGTGGGCTGTTCGCGGTGATGTGGACTGCTTCGGTCGTTTCCGTGATCGACGCCTGTCGCAGATAAGAAGTATCCCTCTGAGGAACGATCTGCGCGAATCCCATCGACAGAAAGATCACAGGCATGAGACCTGCACGGTATATTCGGTACAAAACGTTCATCGCAATGAAATTCAGGCTGACGAATTGATTTCGCTTACAGCGAACCGATTCTACCCTTGATCTGAAATGTGAATCCTAAACTTTGAGGCTAATGCATTCGGAGTTTTGCCAGAAGGTGCGCGGCGGAGTATAAGATCGGCGAATTGTTTCTTAATAAGGAGACGTTCTCGAATGGAGACCCAGCCGATTGTAGCGGTTGACGCCGAACAACAATGGATCGCAAAATACAGACGCGCCATCGAGGCTAACATCCCGGCTCCGCATTCGCGAGGCGCTCCTCTGAGGAAACGCATCACGGAAGCACTCGAGAAAGTGCTGTCGAGCGTCGACGAAATAATCGAGTCATGCGCTCGTGTAAAATCGCCACACGCTAAAACCGCAGTCAAGCGTAGGGCCATGCAAATCGATCATTCCAAACTCCGCCCACATGGCCTGACGGTTGGCAAATCCACACGCGAGCAGGCAAGCTAAGTACTCGGACGAGCCACTAACCCAGCTGGTTAGCCTTTTCAGGTAGGCAGGAACGGGCTAGTTCGTTCGGGCTAATGTAAGAATTCCACCTTTTTCCTATTGACAGCGTATTCCTCTGTTGGCAGAATTCTGGCCATCGATTCATTAACTGTTCCTCCCCCGGGGAACGTGCGGCGGTGTTTTTACTTTCCCCCGGGAAAAATACCTGCCTGTTGGGATCAACTGCAATTGGAAAATTGCTTGGCGGTGAAGAAAAACGCTTGGAGAACAAGCGGCTAACGATAGCTGCGCCGAGCAAAGGGACCCCGTAAAAGGTCGACAAGAGGTGAAGGTAGGTTGCCTCCGTCGCGAAGCATGTGCGATGGAAAGAGGACTTTGCGCGAAAAAAGGGGGACCAAAGTGCATACGGATCCAATCCTTCCGGGATTGATAGTGACCGACGCTTCGCTGGCAGTGATTGCGTATAACGGCGAGGCTCTTCAGATTCTGACTTATCCTGCCCAGCCGTCGGAGATTCGCCACCTTGATAGCTGGCTGTCAAACAAGATTCGCAGCGATCTCGCCCGGCGCCAATCTCCGTTTCGATTCGTGGAAGAATTTCGTTCCGCGAGAAGGAAGTATCTTTGCCGTTCGTTTTCACTCGACCTGAAAGCAAACAACGGGAACGGTTCGTCTTCGGGAAGCGAATGGCAGATCGTGATGCTGGAACGGACGAGCACCGACGCTGTCAAGCTTACGCAACTTTCGGAGCGTTTCGGCTTGACCGCTCGCGAACAGGAAACAGTGCGGCACCTTCTAAAGGGATTCACAAGCAAAGAAATCGCCCAACGCATGGACATCAGCCCGAATACAGTAAAGGCGTTCTTGCGTCTGGTGATGGTGAAGATGAACGTTTCGACGAGATCGGGAATCATTGGGCAGATCGTCGGTTCCGGGAATTGAATGGTACGAACCAGCGCAGCTTAGTGAGATCGGGCTAGTACGGGCGGGACTAGTACGTATCGGATTAGTGCATCTGGAGACTTGTGAGTTTTGGTTTTGGGGCTAGAGTACAGGACGCGCCATTCGCCGAGCTCACCTCCCCAGCTTGGCAGCGTAACTCTGTCAGGAGAATAATCACAATGACAAAAACTTCAGTGCTTGTAGTGTGTACATTGGTACTCGCGCTTTGTACATCGTCCGTGTTGGCTGCTGCCGCCACGACGCCCCCAGCCGATGTTATGAAGGTCGATTATTTTGCCAATGCGAATACCGAGGGCGCGCCCGACGCTACGATTCGTATCGACAACCCGGGCACATCAGGCGGCGGTCTGTGCGCCGCTATTTTCGTGTTCGACGTATACCAGGAGATGTCCGAGTGCTGCAGCTGCTACGTCAGCCCCGACGGCTTGCGGACTCTCTCGGTGAATGAGGACCTGACCAGTAATCCGCTGACGGGTTCCAGCTTGACAGTTGGCGTCGTCAAAATCGTTTCCACGATTGCCACTAGCGCCAAGACCTGCCCGAATCCGGATACTGCATCTAATCTGGTTCCCACTCCGGCAGTGAGGGCTTGGGCAACCCACATTCAAAACAGTAACTTCACGATAACTGAGGGGGCTTCGCAAGATGCCACTCTCAGCTCAACCGAAGAGGGCAACCTCGAGAAAGAGTGCAATGCCATCCACAGCGTTGGCAGCGGCGCCGGCCTCTGCACCTGCGGAACGGGAGACTAGTTATTTTCTTAACCGATGGGGCTCGCTATGAGCCCCTCCCGGTTTATTCAGTTTATGAGCGTGCAGTTGGCTACAAGTGCGATTGGTCGTCACCGGACTAAAAACCTTATTGCATGTGATTGGGGGAGATCATGTCAGTTTTCAAGATCGTTCTGGGGTTGGGCTTAACCACAGTGCTTGCATTCACGGCAACGGGCCACAGCGCTGCGCAGAGCAATGGCGACGACAGCGTGGTGGCCAACGTGGGCGGAGTAAAGATAACGATGTCGGATCTCGAGCAGGAGGAATCTGCGAAACTTCTTGCTGCCCGCTATCAGTACTACCAGGTCGAAACGAAGGCGCTGAACGACCTCATCGACAAAAAACTGCTCGAGCAGAAAGCGGCCGCCGAGCATTTAACGGTCGCACAACTCCTCGACCGGGAAGTCAACTCGAAGGTGAAAGATCCTACTGAAGATCAGATGAGGGTCTATTACGAAGGAGTGGAGACCGAACAGCCCTACGAGGCCGTGCGGGAAAAAATTCTTGAAAAGATCCGCCAACTACGAACCGACAAAGCAAAGGCTGCATACATACAGACCTTGCGGACTGATTCGACCGTATACATCGTTCTCGCTCCTCCGAGCGCAACATTAGAGGCGGCGAACCCGCAAATGACGCAAGGCCCGAACAACGCCCAGGTTAGCCTGGTCGAGTTTGCCGACTACGAGTGCCCGTATTGCCAGAAGGTCGCTCCTGACGTGAAAAAACTCGCCGCGGATTTTAGCGGTAAGGTTTCATTCGCGTTTAAGGATTTCCCCCTTCCCATGCATTCGCGGGCGGAGAAAGCTGCCGAAGCGGCGCGCTGCGCGAGCGAGCAGAATAAGTTTTGGGAATTTCATGACGAGCTATTCCACAGTAAGGAGCTCGACGTCGACCAACTGAAGGCCCAGGCTAGGGCTCTAAAGCTGGATTCCGAACAGTTTGACAAATGCTTGGACTCGGGAGCAGCCGCCGCCGCGGTCGACCGCGATCGAAAGGAAGGTACTCGTCTCGGGATCAACGGCACGCCGAGCTTCTTCATCAATGGGCACTTCATGAGTGGCGCCTTGGACTATGCGACTTTACGCCAGGCCATCGAACAGCAATTAACACTACAAACTGTCGCGAGCGCAGCAAAATAACGCAGAATCCTCCCCCGAACGCCGAAGGCGTTGAGCCGGAGACACCGGTGAGTGTCTCCGGCTCGTTTTTATAATCGAGTTTGTTCCAAGCAGCTCTTGTTTCCAGAGCCGATTTTCAAACCGGCGCTTCATATCAGGCTTTGTTCCGTTCTTACCGCCTCTCGTAGCAGCCGAGGTCAACGCTTCCAGACTTCACTCGTGATAAGCCTTCCAGGTCGTGTTCTCCCACGGGCAGTCCCTTGATTACGCCTGCGGCAATTGCTGGCGAATCGGACCGCAAGTGAAAATCCTTATCAGCAGCGTTGACGAACCCGGGATCCAGAAACCGGGAGTGACTGTCGTTTCCTGTGGATTGAACGTACTTGTCAAATCCCGCCAAGCTACCGGAAACCTCTTTCCAGGTGCTGTCCTTCGATCCCGCGGCGCAATAATAAAGATTGTGATCAATGGTGACGGGCGGTTGGTTTCTATCGGCTTCAGACCTATCCAGCGACATCAGGCAGCGGCTCCCGGCGTACACGATGTTGTTTTCAAAAACGTCGTCCGACATGTTCCACTGCATCTGGAATTCACCCGAGCCTGTCGCCGACGTGTCATTGTCATAGAGCGTGTTGTTGATCATGACGCAGTGTTCGGTGTGGCCGCGTTCGGGTGCATAGCCTCCGATGGAAACGCCTGCCGTATTGCAATGATAAATAAGATTGCTTCGGGCGATGATGTAGCTCGTGGCGCGGTTGCGATGCTCGCTCGCCAGTTCGATGCCGAAGTCCACGTCATGAATGACGTTGCGTTCGATCAGAACCCTGGCGCCGCCGTCCACGTAAATCCCATCGGATGACTGGTCTTGGCCATACGCTGGATTGCCCCGCGATGTGATGTTGTAAACCAGATTCTCGCTGACCACTCCGTCGCGAGCCTGGTCGACTGCGGGGTCAGGAGCCGTCCGCTCAAAACCGATGACGTCGATTCCGATGTTGTTGTTATCGTGAACCACGTTATGCGTGATGCGGAAGTTCGTGACGTTTCCGTTCACCACGAGCGATTCGCTCGAACCGGTTTTGAGGTGATGCACTTCATTCCCGTCGATGATCAGATCGCTGATCGGAGTCTTCGCGTCGGTGCCGTACACGGCAATGCCAAACCCGTTGCCGCCGCTTCCCGGATGGTCACGGCCCGGAAAAGTATTTTCAATATGATGGACGTTGTTCTTCAGCAGCTCGATATGAGATCCAGATCCCATGACACTTATGCCTAGTGGTGTTAGGTGGTGCTCGGCGGTGCGGAAGTTTCGAATCTCAAAGCCCTCGATTCTCACGTAACTCTGGTTGTGAATGGTCACAATGGCGCTTCTATTCTGAGGAGTGAAATGCGCTGCGTCCAACACGGCCGTTTCGCCGGGATAGCTTCTAAAAGTAATGTATCCATCCGTAGCGTTGCCGGAGGATTTGATGGTGATCAGTTCCTCGTAAACTCCTCCACGCACGTTGATGGTACTGCCCGCGCGGGCAACGTCGGCCGCGTGTTGGATGGTCCGCCAGGGGGCGGTTTGCGTGCCCGGGTTCGTATCGCTGCCATTCGGTGACACGTAGAACGACGTGTTGCTTTGTGCGAAAGACGCGACGCCGAAAAGTAAAACCAAAACAATAGCAAGGTCGAATTTCATTGCGCCAGGCAGGACTGCATGATCCATAACCATTATCTTTATCCTCGTGGCCGTTATTTCAGAGTAAATAATACATTCCATCAGTCCATCAGCTTTTTTTCGATTGAACGTTCTGATTGAGACAGAAGAAATTGCCGGGATCATAGTGAGTTTTGACCTCGACCATGCGTTCCCATCGTTGCTGGTAGGCCTCGGGCACGCGGTCCTGCTCGTCGCCACTCATGAAATTCACGTAGACACCTGGTTTCATCGCTGGGCGCAGCTTTCCGAAGACAGAGCGAACCCAGGAAATGTGCAGAGCATCGGCGGAGGAGTCCGCCCAATTCGCCAGCAGATTGATGATGAATGGGGCGCTGCGATCGCCAAATGCGGTTTCATCGGCGGCGATCTCTCCGGCTGCTCCACCCAGGTAAGCAAGTTCGATCTGAGTTTCAGGTGATGGAACGGTGGCGAGCGCCTCGAGAAATCGATCGATGGTTGCGTCGTCGAGATAGCTAAAATACCCGGACTTCGTGTAGTAACGGCGGCCATGCGGAAAGTCGGAATCAGCCATGGTTTGCAGATTCAGGTACGACACAGTTCGAGTGCGTACAGAATCCGGATGGCACAGGGAAAAAGCGCGTTGAAAATACGGCTGCGCGGCCTCGGGAGCGCCGGTCCAGATTAGCGAACTGCCCGCCACCAGCCGCCCGCGAAGCTGCGCCGGAACATTCATTTTGTGCGAGGCGAGGCGAAGGTCGACGTTCCATTTCAGGTCCAAAGGTGCGTCGGCCATAGACTCCCGCCAGCACTCGAGCAGCGTGCGGATGTTCGCCTCAGGAGTCAGGCTTTCGGCGAGCACCACCGACTTCAGTGGATGAAGTTTCAGTTCGAATTCGGCTACCACTCCAAAGTTGCCGCCGCCCCCGCGCAAAGCCCAGAACAGATCTGTATTTTGTTTTGGGTCGGCCCGCACAACAGATCCGTCGGCGGTAACCAGAGTAAAAGCCGCAACGTTGTCGCAGGATAACCCGAATCGTCGGGTGAGCCAGCCTGTGCCTCCTCCAAGGATGAGCCCGGAGGCGCCGGTGTGAGAGACAACTCCGGAAGGGAACACAAGCCCCGCTCTCTGCGTCGCCCTGTCGATAGAGCCCAACAGGCAGCCTCCGGCAACACGTGCCCTCCTCGCATCGGGATCCACAGACCCGTCACGCATTTTCGACAGGTCAACGACTAACCCGCCATCACAGCTGCTGAACCCAGCGAGACTGTGGCCTCCACAACGGACGGCGGTGAGTATGCCGATATCGTTCGCAACTCGCACCGCAGTTTGAACATCGCTCACATCAGCGCAGCGGGCGATCAGGCCCGGCCGACGAGCGACCATTCCATTCCAGATTGTCCGCGCCCCTTCGTATTCAGGGTCGCTTGCGCGCAAGAGATCGCCGTTGAACCGGCCACAAAGAGCCGAGTACGTTTCCCGGCATACGCGAGCTTGTTCGCGACCATCTTGCGGAGGGTTACTCTGACTCGGCATGAGAGGTGGCAAGCTGTCCCGCGATCCTCATTCCCCGGTTGCGGAAATATAGAAGAGTGATGAGTCCCAAAAAAACAGAAAATGCTGGCAGCGACCATCGCAATCCATCCACGAAGAAGGTTGTTATCGAAATTCCAACCAGCAAAACGATGCCAGCGACGGTAAAAAACGGATGCGCCGGCAGGCGCATCGGCAGACTCAGAAGCCGCTCGCGAGCAACGGCTTTGCGAAAACGAAGATGGCTCGCCAGAATCACCAGCCACACGAAAAGCATCCCGGCGACCGCCGTTCCATAGAGCATGAGAAAAGCATTTTTGGGAGCAAA
>JASHTD010000501.1 GCA_030040725.1 Candidatus Sulfotelmatobacter sp.
TCGTCGAGTTTTCATTCGCAATAGCGGGCTGGCCATCGTGGGCACGGCAGCGATACCAAGTTTCCTTGCCCGTGCAGCGTGGGGATCGGCGGAAACTGGGACTCGCACGAAGCGCCTGGTGGTAATTTTTCAGCGCGGCGCGGCGGATGGCTTGAATATCGTGGTTCCACATGCCGAGCCGCAATATTATGCGATGCGGCCGAGCATCAATATTCCTCGCGACGCCGTGATCGATCTCGATGGATTCTTCGGGCTGCATCCTTCGCTCGCAGCGTTTCAACCCTTGTGGCAGCAGCGGCACCTGGCCATTGCTCACGCGGCCGGATCGCCCGATCCGAACCGTTCGCACTTTGACGCACAAGATTTTATGGAGTCGGGCACTCCCGGAGTAAAGTCAACCGAAGATGGATGGCTGAACCGTTGTTTGCACGAACTGCCGGGGCCGGGGCAAAAATCTCCATTCGAGGCAGTCGCCATGGGACCCTCGATTCCGCGTATTCTGAGCGGAATTGAGCCGGCAATCGCCATGAATAACATCAACGATTTCACCGTCGGCGGACGCGGGGCACGAACATCCCCCGTAGCGAGCGCATTTGAAGCGATGTACGACCATTCTTCGGATGCCGTACTGCACAGCGCGGGCGAACAAACTTTTGATGCAGTCAAGATGCTGAAATCGGCCGATCCGGCAAAGTACCAGCCCGCCCCGGGCGTCGAGTATCCGAAGGGACATTTTGGCGACAGCCTGCGGCAGCTGGCGCAGTTGATCAAAGCTAATCTTGGCGTGCAGGTTGCGTTTGCCGATATCAGCGGATGGGACCATCACGTCAATGAGGGATCAACCCAAGGGCAATTGGCGAACGTGCTGCGCGAATTTTCCCAATCGCTGGCGGCGTTCTGGAGCGATCTTGGCGATCTTGGAGAAGATACGGTTGTTGTGACCATGTCGGAGTTCGGGCGCACGGCGCGCGAAAACGGAAACCGAGGCACGGATCACGGCCACGCGAATGTAATGTTCGTGCTAGGCGGCCCGGTGAAAGGCGGAAAAGTATACGGACGCTGGCCGGGGCTGGATCAATCACAGCTCTACCAGGGCCGCGACCTCGCACTGACTACGGATTTTCGGCAGGTGCTCGGCGAAGCTGTGGCGCGGCACATGGGAAATAAGAATTTGAGTGAAGTGTTTCCGGGATATGAGAATCAGGCGGGGAACTTTCTGCGCATGCTAGGTTAGTTGTTGTCTCTTGACTGTTTGAACTGCTGATTTTTTGAACTGCTCGACGAACGGTAGGTATCCGCTATCAGGTAGGGATGCTTCGACTGCGGTTGAGCTTCGCTTCGCGAAGCTTAAATCCTCGCTCAGCATGACAAGAATCTGAAGCATACTAGATTTCCACCAGCACTTCACCATTTTCAATTTTCAGGGGATAGACAGCGACTTGCATGCGCGGATCCTGGTCGGCCCGGCCGGTTTCCGTGTCCCAAGCCCAGCCGTGCCAAGGGCACACAACTTTGCCGTCTTCAATCATTCCCTGCCCCAACGGCCCGCCGCGGTGCAGACAGATGTTGTCCATTGCGCTGTAGCTGCCGTTGACGTTGGCAATGCAGATGGTTTTGCCATTGCAGGGGAATTCTTTGGCTTCGTCGATGGGAGGAAGATCGGATTGGTCGGCGAGTTTAACGAACGGCATTGCGATTTGAGGGTAGAGATCCTTCGACTTGTACTCGCTTGGCTCGTCCTGCGCTCAGGATGACAAACTTGCTGCCGAGCTTCGCTCGGCCGGACCCTTCGGCGCGCGTCGCTCGCTCAGGGCAAGCTCTCGAGGGCGGCTGTCGCTACATGAACCGCGCGGTTATTTTGGCTGCAACGTTTGCGCGATCATGACCTGGCGCTTGAAGTTCTCCATCATGTTTTCCTCTAAACGCACTTCCGTCGGCTTCTTGGCCAGCGTCATGGTGTCGATTTTGTCCTGCAGCTTGAGCAGCGCGTAGAAAAGATTTTCCGGCCGCGGCGGACACCCGGTCACGTAAACATCCGTGGGCACGATCTTATCCACGCCCTGCAACACGGCATAAGTATTGAACGGCCCCCCAACCGACGAGCACGCGCCCATTGAGATCACCCACTTCGGATCCGGCATCTGGTCGTAAATGCGCTTCACCACCGGCGCCATCTTCAACGTGACCGTACCGGCAACGATCATCAGATCGCTCTGCCGCGGGCTGGGACGAAAAACCTCCGAACCGAAACGCGCAATATCGAAGCGCGAAGTCGAGGAAGCGATCATTTCGATGGCGCAGCAAGCCAGGCCGAAGGTCATCGGCCAAACAGCCGATTTTCGCGCCCAGTTGAAAACATAATCGACCGTTGTGATGAGAAAATTCTTCTCGAATTTATTTTGCAGCCAGCCCATGAGCGAACCCTCGGCGAGTATTATAGCTCCGACTGATGGGTTGAACGCGTCAGCGTCGTTCAACTCGCCCGATCTCGCCAGACGATAACGATGCGGATTGCCCCGGAGGACAAGGAATTATGGCAAACAAATTCGGGACCGATATTCTGATTCAGTGGCCGGATACAAGGCAGGCAGCACGATTTTATGTTGAGCATCTCGGATTCGAGATCACCGATCCTAACCCTAAGATGATCGGCCTCCACGGCAAGCACATAAACTTGTTCATAGAGCCTGGCCCGCCGCTGGGACCGGTCTTCGAAGTGACCGTGGACGACGTAGAAAAGGCCAAGGCCACACTCGTAAAAGCCGGTTGTGAGATCGTCAAAGACGAGCCGCATTTTCCAAGATGCTACGTTAAAGATCCATATGGCCTGATTTACAACCTAACGACCTAGCGCGGTATCCGCAATCAGCGAAGAGTTGCCGCTCTTCTCTGACTCAGCTACAAATAGATATTCATGGATGCACAATCCGCCGTGGCTGCGCGTCGTACCGGAACTCTGAACCGGCTTTTGGATCTATGGGCGCGCATTCGGACTTCCTTTTTCTGGATGGTCGCCATCGCCCTCTTTCTACGCGTGGGATGGATCATCGTCGCCCACACTTATCGATTCAAAGCCGCTGACAACAACTTCGGCTTCGGATGGGAAATGGGGCGGATCGGCGCGGCCATCGCCTCCGGGCACGGGTTTGCGAATCCCTTTGGCACCTCAACGGGCGCGACTGCCTGGGAATCGCCGCTGTATCCCTATCTGATTGCCACCGTATTTCATTTTTTCGGAATCTACTCACACGCATCCGCATTCGTACTGCTCTCGATCAACAGTGTTTTTTCTTCATTGACGTGCATTCCGATCTTTCTGATCGCACGGCGGATTTTCTCCGAGAAAGTTGCTGTCGGTTCGGCATGGACCTGGGCTTTGCTGCCCTATGTGATGTTCTGGTGCACGCGCTGGGTCTGGGAGACAAGCCTCTCAGCACTGTTGATGGCAGTGATTTTGTGGCTGGCGTTAACGATGGAAGATCGCGACGGAATCAGGCCCTGGATCGAGTTCGGGCTGCTTTGGGGCATTGCCGCGCTAAACAGTACAGTGCTCATCTCGTTCCTGCCTGCCTCGGGGCTGTGGGCATGGTATCGGCGAGTCAAGTTGGGCAAGAAATCCTTCGCTGGAGTGCTCGTGGCATCGATGATTTTTGTGGCTTGCGTGGCCCCGTGGACTGTGCGGAATTATCGAACTCTTGGCAAGTTCATTTTTGTCCGCGACAATTTCGGCGCCGAACTTCGCCTGGGCAACGGCCCGGGCGCGGACGGAACCTGGATGCAATATTTGCATCCCACGCAGGATCTCTATGCCATGCGCCAGTACGAATCCATGGGCGAATTGCCTTATATCGCGATGCGCAAGCGCCAGGCGCTCGACTACATTGAGGCCGATTATTCCCGGTTCGCCATACTTTGCCTGAAGCGCTTTATCTATTTTTGGGCGGGCCCTCCGAAGCTGTCGCAAATCTGGTGGCTGGCCGAAGTCAAAAATTCTCTGTTTCTTGCGTCGTCCGTGCTGATGTTCTGGGGACTCGGCCGCGCACTGCGAAAACACAAGCCCGGCGTGTGGCTTCTATTCTGGCTGATGCTGTTCTATCCCGCGATTTACTACATCGTGTTCCCTGGACAACGCTATCGCCATCCGATTGAACCCGAAATAACCATTCTCGGAATCTATCTGCTCAACGAAGCAGAGAAGAAAACTTTATCGGCAAAATCAGGCGCGGATTAAACGGCCGACAGAGTGAACGTTTAGTCGACGACGCGGCTGCTCACGGCTGCACGCCGAAATTTGGGTTGCCTGACTCACCATTCCTAGGTTGCCCCGTCTACTTATGCATGGGAGGTTTTATGAAGCGTCTCTCTGATTCTCCCGCCGGGTTAGGAATAGCCGCCGGAAGCATTGTCGCCCTGTTGGCCTTCGCGCTGTCGGCGCATGCCTCCGATCATCGCGGTGCGCTCACGGAGGAATTTCATCAAACCTATGCGATCACGGCGAATGGCCGCGTCGATCTCGATAACATCAACGGACCGGTTCACATCTCCGCCTGGGATCGCAATGAAGTCAAAGTGGACGCCGTAAAATACGCCGACTCGAAGGAGCGCCTGGATGAGGCGCGTATCGTGGTGGAAGCGGGAAAAGATTACCTTTCGATTCGCACCGAGTACCCCGATCACGATCACACTTTTAACTGGGGATCGCGCGACAATCCGGCGAGCGTCGAATACACGCTGACCGTACCGCGTACCGTCCGGTTGGACGAGATCAAGCTGATCAACGGCTCGCTCGATGTTACGGGAACCACAGGCGAGGTGCATGCGTCATGCATTAACGGCAGGCTTGAGGCAAAGAATCTTTCCGGCCGATCAGAGCTCTCCACCATCAATGGGAGGTTAGAAGCGGCATTTGACGCGATTCCCCTGTCTTCGATCGATTTGACATCCGTGAATGGCGCGGTGGAATTGACCATTCCTTCCGATTCGAAGGCAGAAATCGAGGCCAGCACGATATCTGGTGGCATCGATAATGATTTCGGCCTGAGCGTAAACCGTCATCAGTTCGTGGGACGTGAGCTGCGCGGAGAACTAGGCAACGGCGGCACGCACATCAAACTGGAAAATGTGAACGGCCGAATTGAAATTCATCATGCCGATGATGGACGCGCTTTGAGTCCAGCGAGAGACCTGAACCATCAGGATCAAGCGGATGATGACGAAATGTAACGTTAATAAATCGTGTATCCGGGCGCCGGGGTTCGTAGGTCAGGCTTCGATGCCGTCAGCAATAGTGCTCCTTCGCGCTTGAAAGCTCGCAAATCATCGAGGCTGTGGAACGATTTTGTTTTGTAATCGTCTGGGGTTGGAGTGTCATCGGGAACGCGAATCGCTTCGACACTCTCAAAGGCATGCTTCTTCAGCAGATCGACATATTCCGCCGCCGAGCGCACGTGTACCGGTACTTTGAGCTTATCGACCCATTGCAGGGAGTATTGGTTGTCTTTGTAGAGATTGATCAGAATGAACAACCTTCCGCGCGGAGCCATCACGCGGAAAAGCTCTTTCAGGGCGCGGTCCTGGTCGGCGTAGTAGTAGAAAGATTCGACCGAAAGAACCTTGTCGAAGAAATTTTCTTCCCACGGAATCTGCTCGGACGATCCCCAGACATAGAGAATGTTGTCGAAATCTTTCGACTCCGCGCGGGCTTCGCGAATCATCTCGTCGGAGACGTCGAGGCCGACCACCTGGCCAAAGCCATCCGGACCTTCGCCGACGAGGCGAGCAAGCAACCGCGTCGCCCATCCCGAGCCGCAACCGAGATCGAGCACGCGCTCACCGGGGCGCAAATCCATGCGGCGAATGGTTTTCGAGGTAATATCCAGATGGTGTTGCCCCATCTTCGGGCCTTCGCCAGCGGCGGCCCAGCGGTTGAATTCCTGTTGCAGCAGTTCTTCGGGGGTGAGAGATTTATTAGCCATGGCTCACAGTACTGATTGTACCGTTACAGCTCGATCGCAGCTGAGAACAATAACTCAAAATCCCTGCTTGGCATAAGGTTGACTCCCTGACACGGCAGACCTAAGATTTTCATCAGTGGGGGAAGGAGACTTCCCCATATGAGCCCGGCAGTCAACCGCGGTTCGTTGCTCGGCTGCCAACTCGGCCGCTACCGCATCCTCGAGAAGATCGGCGAGGGCGGCATGGGAGAAGTTTTTCTTGCCCATGATGAACATCTCAAGCACGATGTTGCTCTAAAGGTTCTGCCTCCTGAAACCGACGATCGCAATCGCCGTCTTTTCAGGAAAGAAGCCGACGCGCTCTCCAAGCTGAATCACCCCAACATCGTTACTGTTCTCGATTTCGATACCCAGGAGGACCTCGACTTCCTCGTAATGGAGTACGTTTCTGGCCAGCCCCTCGACCAGTTGGCCCGGCAGCGGAGGTTAAGGGAAAGTGAGATCATCCACATCGGTGTGCAACTCGCCGAAGGCCTGGCGGCAGCCCACGAGCATGGCGTGACTCACCGCGACCTGAAACCGGGAAACCTTCGCCTCACCAAGGATGGCCGCCTCAAGATTCTTGATTTCGGGTTGGCCTGCTCCACCACGAGCCTCAGTCAGCTGGCGAGCACAGTCAGCTTCAACGACCCTCCGGACTGCTCGGGAACTCTGCCCTATATGGCCTGTGAACAATTGCTGGGCCAGGAAGCCGATGCCCGCAGCGACATCTACTCGGCCGGAGCCGTGCTCTACGAGCTGTGCGCCGGCCACGCACCCTTCGAACAGAAGCTGTTCCCCGCGCTCGTCGAGGACATCCTGCATAAGTCGCCCACACCTCTCAATGGCGTTCGTTCGGAAATTTCTTCTGAACTCGAAACGATCATTCGTACCTGCCTCGATAAGGATCCTGAGAAGCGTTATCAATCTGCAAGAGAACTCGCACGAGAGCTGCGGAAGCTTGAAAGCCAGGGTGCCGTGCCCGCCCCAAGACGAACAAGCATCGCAAGGTCCATTAGCTTTGTGTCCGCGACTTGTCTCTTCGCGATATTGTTGATCGTTCTTGGAATTTACTACTGGCGGTCGACAAACTCTCACGGCACGCCGCGGATTGAATCTCTTGCTGTGCTACCCTTCGCGAATTTGTCCGGAGATTCACAGCAAGAATACTTAGCCGATGGCATCACTGATTTCCTTATCACCGACCTGGGGCAGATGAGCGGCGTACAGCGAGTCATCTCGCGTACTTCCGTCATGCGCTACAAAACAGAGCGTGTGCCTTTGAGCGAGGTCTCCCGGCAGCTGAAAGTCGGCGCGGTCGTAGAAGGTTCTGTCATGCGTTCGGGTAATACCGTGCGCGTCACGGCTCGCCTGGTGAACGCTGCCGACGACAGGCAACTCTGGTCGCGAAGTTACGAGAGCGAATTTCGCGATCTGCTAACACTGCAGCATCGGCTGGCATTTGCCATTTCCCGTGAGATCACTGCCAGCGTAAATGGTGGCCAAAATGGACAGTTAACTACTGCCCGATCCATAGAACCCGCTGCCCAGGAAGCCTTTCTCAAAGGCAAATATTTGTTCTTTGGAAACGCAGAGCAGCGGGCAAGGTCGCGCCAGTATTTCGAACAGGCAGTGCAGATCGATCCGCGTTATGCCGCGGCGTACGCCGGATTGGCCGACACCTATTGGAACGATATCGGCCTGCCTGCGCGAGAGACCATGCCCAAGGCAAGCGAGTATGCGCTCAAAGCCATCTCTCTTGACGAGCATCTTGCGGACGCTCATACCGCGCTTGCCACCGTTCGCTTTTATGGCGACTGGAATTGGGAAGCTGCTGAGAGCGAATATCAGCGAGCCCTCCAGTTGAATCCCAATGATGCCGAGAGCCACCGCATGTTTTCCGTTTTTCTCGCTGCCATGGGACGCGCCGACCAAGCGCTTGCCCAGGTCCTTGCTGCGCAGGAACTCGATCCGCTCAACCCCAACAACAATACGACGGCGGGCTGGGATTTATATTGTGCCCGGCGCTACGACCGGGCACTCGATCAGTGCCGGCGGGCCCTCGAGTTGGCCCCCAACAATCAGGGCTCGCATGTCTGTCTCGCCTACGGATATATGGGCAACGGGCAGTATCAACAGGCCGTGGAGGAGAGCAGGAAAGCGTGGATGCTCTCGAATAAAGAAGTTATCTGGACCGTCCTCCTGGGGCATGCCTACGAATTAGCAGGAGACCAAGCTGAAGCGCAAGCCATCCTCAGTCAACTGCTCAGGCAGTCCGGGCGCACTTATATTCCGCCTTACTTCATCGCAGTTCTTTATGCGGATTTGAGAGACAAAGGAAACGCCCTGCTCTGGCTCGACAAAGCTTATGCAGAACGGGACCTATACCTGACTGGAATTAAGGTCGATCCCGCTCTCGATGGCTTGCGCGCAGACGAACGATTTCAGGAATTGTCGAGACGGATGGCCATCCCGCCTTAACGCGATCCACCCGGAAGGGAGAGACAAGCACCTAGCGCGGAGCACGCCGGCAAGTGTGCCATCACAATCAGCCAGTCTCCCGCTTGAGTTACCGCTGGCGTCGGGTGGGACGTCATCGTCAGGTCGGTTACATCTTTGGTGAATACGTGATTGTCGTTCACCAGCTTTTTGCCTTTTTCATGATCGTGCAAAATCTGGTGTTCGTTGGCCGCGACCTTGAGAACAGCAATCTCCGGATTCGTCGCCGTCGGTTTAATCAGATCAAGACGTTGCATGGCGAACCTCCCTGGATACAGTTTGGCGCATGCAGTGTAGTTCTTTAGCTCTGGATCTGTCAGTGCGGAAGGTCACAGAAGATTTCTGAGCCTGCGTCCTGTCGCCCGGTGCGGTTTCATGCTGCTGCGGCGGCAGTTCACTTTGTGCTACAGTTTTGCCTCCAGATGGTGTCAGATCCCCAGAGGCCTCATCACCCGCCGGAACCCGAGCCCTTCTATTGCCCCAACTGCGCCCGGGAAGTGAGCGATCCTTTAACTTGCGGTGATTGTTCTGCGATCATCTGCCGCCGCTGCGGAACTCCCCTGGAATCTTCCGACGAATTGGGAATCGGATAATGGACTCAACTGTGGCCCCACCCACGTCGGAAGCATCAGCCCCCAATTCGCAGCCTTCACTCATTCGCGGGCTCAGCCTGCTTGATTCAGTACTGCTGCTGGTGAGCGGCATTATCGGCTCTTCGATTTTTCTCACTGCGAAAGATATTGCCGGGCCGTTGCCTCAGCCCATGTGGTTTCTGGGGGTATGGGTCATCGGCGGGGTGATCTCTCTATTCGGCTGTGCCGCTTTCGCCGAACTGGGATCGATGTTTCCGGAATCGGGCGGGCAATACATATATCTTCGCGAAGCCTACGGAGATCTCATTGCGTTCCTTTATGGATGGATGCTGTTTGCCGTGGCCAACGGCGGATCGATTGCTGCACTTGCCGTGGCCGCGGCCGCGTATTCGGGACAGGTTTTCCCGATCGTCTCTCAGGAACACATCATTTTCGCGATGGCAGGAGTCGCCATCACTCGCGCGCACGTGTTCGCCCTGCTTCTCATCGCCTTCGTGACATACGTCAATGTGGTCGGCCTGCGCTGGGGAGCGCTGCTGCAGAATCTTTCTACGTGGACGAAGTTCGCGGCCATGGCGGGATTTGTGCTTCTGGGCCTGCTCATCGGCAAAGGTGATTGGTCGCATTTCAGCTCGCATGGCGCACCCCTGATGATGGGTCTTCATCCCACGCAATTGATCTCGGCAATGGGCGTGGCTCTGATTGCGGTTTTCTGGGCTTACGATGGATGGGTTTACATCACCTGGGTCGCCGGCGAAGTAAAGGAACCGCGCCGGAATGTACCTCTGGGCATGGTGTTTGGCGTGCTCGCGGTGGGCGCGATCTACATTGCAATGAACGTGGCTTACCTCTACGCTTTGCCGACAAGCGAGATTGCGAAACACGAGACGATCGCGCATGCGGCCGCCGTGGCCTTGTTCTCTCCTCGCGCTGCCGGATGGTTATCGCTGATGATTGCAGTTTCCTGCTTCAGCGCAGCCGCCACCTGCACGCTTTCTGGCGCTCGAGTTTATCTTGCGATGGCCCAGGATGGAGTCTTTTTCAAACGCATGGCGGTGATTCACCCGAAGTGGCGCACGCCGGCTTTCAGTCTGATTGGACAAGGCGTCTGGGCGGGATTGCTCACGGTGAGCGGACGCTACGATCAGCTTTATACCTATGTCATCTATGGCATGGTGCTTTCCTACACACTGACCGTGATTGGCATGTTCTTGCTGCGTTGGAGGCGCCCGGACATTCCGCGCCCTTACCGCTGCACCGGATATCCCTGGCTCCCAGCGATCTACGTGCTGGTGGGCGCGGCCTGGACTTTGAATACGATCATCACGCGGCCCACCGAGGCCTTCTGGGGCACCGCAATTGTGCTGATCGGCATCCCGGGATACCTTTACTGGAAAAAGAGCAGCCGCAAAGCTGCGATGACCGCGTAGAAATTGGGGACCGACCCTGTCCCGCCAATCCAAGGTTGCAACCAGCTTCTGCGCGCGGCCGGGGAGCCGAACGGTATAGTGGTATGATCCCTTTTGCCGTTCCGCTTCTATGGCCCGAAGGAAGCACCTGAGCGACAATAGCAGCGGTTCTAAAATTTCCTAAAATCTTCCAAAGAAAACATCGATCATGGCGATAGCGACAATTAATCCCGCAACCTGCGAAATCGTAAAAACCTTTCGACCTCTTACTCCGGCAGAAATCGAACAGAAGCTGCAGCTGGCGGTGAACACGTTTGAAGCCGAGAGGAACACTCCGTTTTCCGAACGCGCGCGCCGAATGAATTGCGTGGCGGAGATTCTTGAACGCGACAAAGACAAATTCGCGCACCTCATGACTCTGGAAATGGGCAAGCCCTTCAAGGCTGCAATTGCCGAGGCTGTGAAGTGCGCGGGAGGCTGCCGGTACTATGCGCAGAATGCTGAGCGCTTTCTTGCCGATGAGGTCATCGACACGGGCAGCCAGAAAAGTTTCGTTCGCTACCGCCCGATCGGCCCGATTTTGGCCGTGATGCCGTGGAACTTTCCTTTCTGGCAGGTGATTCGATTCGCCGCGCCAGCACTGATGGCAGGCAATGTCGGCTTGTTGAAGCATGCCTCCAACGTTCCACAGTCCGCGCTCGCGCTGGAGAAGATTTTCCTCGATGCCGGTTTCCCGGAAGGAGCGTTTCAAACCCTGCTGATTGGCTCCGAGCAAGTCGACGCAATTCTGAACGATCCACGCGTGAAGGCGGCCACGCTCACCGGCAGCGAGCAAGCCGGTATTCAAGTGGGAGTCGCGGCGGCAAAGAGGATTAAGAAAGTGGTGCTCGAACTCGGAGGCAGCGATCCATTCATCGTCATGCCGAGCGCCGATCTCGATGCGGCCGTCGCCACGGCGGTTGAGGCGCGTGTCATCAACAACGGCCAATCCTGCATTGCCGCCAAGAGATTCATCGTGGCCGAATCGATCGCCGGAGAATTCGAGAAAAAGCTCGTGGCCCGCATGGAGGGCCTTCGTGTCGGCGATCCATTCGATGAAAATACTCAGCTTGGCCCGCTGGCGACGGCGGATGCCGTCAAGTCTCTCGACGCGGATGTGCAGAAAACGGTCGAGGCCGGAGCTAAGGTATTGACAGGCGGCCATCCCTTGAAAATGCCGGGCAATTACTATGCGCCGACCGTGCTTGCCAATATTCCCAAAAATTCCCCGGCCTACCGCGAAGAACTCTTCGGCCCGGTGGCGTCGCTATTTCGCGTTAAAAATATCGACGAGGCCATTCACTTGGCGAACGACAGCCGCTTCGGTCTCGGAGCCAGCGCCTGGACGAAAGATGATCGCGAGCGCGAGCGTTTCATTAATGAGCTCGAGTCTGGGATGGTGTTCATTAACAAGATGGTGGCTTCCGATCCGCGCATTCCCTTCGGCGGCGTCAAGCACTCCGGCCACGGACGCGAGTTGTCAGCGAACGGCATCCGCGAGTTCATGAATATAAAGACGGTATCGATCGCGTAGGCCTAGTCTCCACAGCTGCTACAGTTGCAAGCCATTCGCGTGGCGTTCGCACCTCGCGATGTTCACTTGACGCTCTCTCTTAAAGTAGGTAATATCACTACATTGGAAATATCTATGGAAAAGGCCATTTCAGCCGCCGACGCCAACCGGAAATTCTCGCAGGTACTGCGGGAAGTCAAGGAAGGGCGGAGTTTCGTGGTAACCAGCCATGGCCGACCTGTGGCGCGCATCGAACCGATCGATTCCAATACAAAAGACCGCGAGGCGGCAAAAGCCGCCCTGTTGAAACGCCTGCGTAAGCAGCCTGTCGTCAATATCGGCCGTTGGACGCGCGACGAATTGTATGAGCGAGATTAAGACGTGCGAGTAGCTCTTGACACAAATTTCCTGGTTTACGCGGAGGGATTCAACGACAGCTCCAAAGAGAAGGCTGCCGAGCAGATTATTAGACAACTGTCTGTCGAAAGTACTTTTGTGCCAGTTCAGGCTTTGGGAGAGCTCTTCCGCGTGCTCGTGCGTAAAGCCGGTCGCACCCCGGAAACTGCCCGGAATTCCCTGCTGGGCTGGCAAAACAGCTTCCCTGTAATTGAGACTTCCCATCCCATTTTGTTAGCGGCGACCGACCTGGCAGTCGATCATCGGTTGAGCATCTGGGATGCAATCATTCTCGCATCCGCCGAAAGCGCGAGTTGTCGCCTGCTGCTATCGGAAGATATGCAGGAGGGATTTACGTGGAGCGGCGTGACGGTGGTAAACCCATTCGCGGCGAAGAGACACAGGTTGCTGGAAGCGCTGATAGAGAAGTGATTGACGATTGACTGTCATTGTCTCAACGTAATCCCGCTCAGAATTCGTTGCTGCTTGGCGATCAGCCCCTGCACGCCCTGGCGCGCGAAAGCCATCATTTTCGCGAATTGCGCATCGTCGAAAGCTTCGTGCTCTGCCGTGGCTTGCACTTCGACCATTTTGTGTCCCGCTGTCATGACAAAGTTCATATCCACGTCGGCGCGCGAATCTTCCTCGTAGGCGAGGTCGAGCAGAACCTCTCCATCTACAATTCCCACGCTGATCGCGGCGACAAAATCTTTGAGAGGAACTGCCGTGAGCGTCCCTGCCTGCACTAACTTCTCAAGTGCCAAGCCCAGCGCCACAAACGCTCCGGTGATCGAAGCAGTGCGCGTTCCGCCGTCGGCCTGAATAACATCGCAATCGACCCAGATCGTGCGTTCGCCCAGTTGCGAAAGGTCGATTACCGCGCGCAGCGAGCGGCCGATCAACCGCTGGATTTCGTGAGTGCGCCCGCTGGGGCGGCCTTTGGCCACTTCGCGGGGAGTGCGCGTCAAAGTCGCGCGCGGAATCATGGCATACTCGCTTGAAATCCAACCTTTACCCGAGCTCCGCATAAACTGCGGAACCACTTCTTCGATCGACGCAGTGCAAATGACCCGCGTGTTTCCAACTTCGATCAAAACCGATCCCTCAGCTGTGGGAATAAAATCTGGAACGATCGAGACGGGGCGCATTTGATCGGGAAGCCGATTATCAGAACGGTAGAACATAAGCGAGGATTGTAAATGATGCGGCATCTGTCCCCATGGTTTAATGGAAATGTTGAACAGCTACATTGAAAACATGCCAACCTTAATCACAAAGCCTACGCGCATTCAATCCGCGGGCAACAAGCCCAAGGTCATCGACGAATACATCGGCCGCGTCAATTCACAAACATCTTCCGCGAGCGTGGCCCACATGCGCAGTCCCGCAGGATGGATCGAGCCCGGGCAAACTCCCGCATTCGACGAGTTCACAATGGTCCTCAACGGCACGCTGCGCGTGGAGCATAAGACCGGCGATCTCGAAGTAAATGCGGGGCAAGCCGTGATTGCGCAAGCGGGAGAGTGGGTCCGCTATTCGACTCCGCACGAAGGCGGGGCCGAATATGTTGCGGTTTGCGTTCCCGCGTTTTCTATGGACACTGTGCACCGCGACCCAGCGTGAGATGCGATCCGATAGAATTGTGCAATGACTGCGAATTTTTCGATTGCCGTCTTCGATCTCGGCGGCGTCCTAGTGGACTGGAATCCGCGATACCTCTATCGCAATTTCTTTGCCGACGATGATTCCGCCATGGAGCATTTCCTGGCGAACGTATGCACGCCCTCGTGGAACTCGCAGCAGGATGCCGGCAGAAGCTTTGCCGAAGGCTGCGCTGCGCTGAAATCGAAGCATCCAAGTCACGCTGAACTGATCGACGCCTGGTTCGAGCGCCATGGGGAGATGCTGGCCGGGCCTATCTCCGGCACTGTCGAAATTCTTGCCGAACTGCGTGCCACGAAGGTTCCACTGTACGCGCTGAGCAACTGGTCGGCAGAAACATTTCCGACCGCTCGCCGGCGGTTCGATTTCCTGCAATGGTTTAAGGGAATATTGCTTTCGGGAGAAGTGCGGCTGATCAAGCCGGATCCGCGAATCTTTCGGCTCTTCCTAGACACTTTCGCAATCGATCCAGATCGAGCCGTCTACGTCGACGACTTGCTGCCGAATGTTGATGCCGCACGCGCGGCTGGAATGAAGGGTATTCTGTTCCAGGATCCGATCTCGCTTCGCAATGAACTCGTGAATCTTGGACTACTGGATTCTCCTCCTGTCGACCTTGGCAGCGCTGATTCCAACCAGGACTTCACTCCCATTCAATCGTCCCCGGAGGTTTAGAGGTAACGTCATAGACGACGCGGTTCACGCCTTTTACTTCGTTGACAATCCGGTTGGAAATTTTTTTCAGCACTTCGTAAGGCAGCGCAACCCAGTCGGCGGTCATGCCATCTTCCGAACTCACTGCACGAATCGCGCATGTATATGCGTAGGTGCGCATGTCTCCCATCACTCCGACCGACATAACAGGCAAGAGAACCGCAAACGATTGCCAGATCTTGCTGTACAAGCCGGCGTTCTTGACTTCGGAAACGACGATGTCATCACACTCGCGAAGCAGCGCGAGGCGTTCGGGCGTAACTTCTCCCAGGATACGCACCGCGAGACCCGGGCCGGGAAACGGCTGGCGGCGCAAGATTTCTTCCGGAATGCCGAGATCGCGGCCGATGCGGCGCACTTCGTCTTTGAACAAATCTTTTAGCGGCTCAATGAGCTTCAGCTTCATTTTTTTCGGGAGCCCGCCGACATTGTGATGCGACTTGATCACCTGCGACGGGCCTCGCACCGAGCGCGATTCGATCACGTCAGGATAGAGAGTCCCCTGCACCAACCATTTGACCTTGCCTTCCTGTTTTTCAATTCGCTTCGCCTCGCGTTCGAAGACCTTGATGAATTCATTGCCAATAACCTTGCGCTTCTTCTCGGGATCTGTGACTCCTTTGAGTTTCTTCAAGAATCCGGCGGTCGCATCGACGGCGTCAAGATGAAGTCCAAGCCGTTCGCGCAGAGTCTTTTGAACGCTTTCAAATTCATTCTTGCGCAGCACTCCGTTGTTCACAAAGATGCAGGTAAGCTTCGAATTTCCTTTGCCATCGCGCAGAGCACGGTCTACGAGAACCGCTGCGACGGACGAATCCACCCCGCCGGAGAGTGCGCAGATTGCGCGGCCGCTTCCCACCCGGCTTTTCACCTGCTCGATAGTCGAATCAATGAAGTGCTGTGGCGTCCAATCAGGTTTTGCGCTGCAAATGTTGAAAATAAAATTTCGCAGAA
>JASHTD010000502.1 GCA_030040725.1 Candidatus Sulfotelmatobacter sp.
TTTCGCACCATCGATCTGGTTGGACTCGATATTTTGGGCCATGTGGTTTCGAACATGACCGCCAATGTTCGCGACGAGCGCAGCGAACTTCGCCTACCGGATTTCTTCACGCAAATGCTGCAGCGCAAATGGCTGGGAGACAAGACTAAAGGCGGCTTCTACAAAAAAGTGAAAGGCGGCGAAGGCCACGAAAACGAGCGCATGGCACTGGACTGGAAGACTTTGGAATATCATCCGCGCACCAAGCCAAAATTTCCGGCGCTGGATATGGCGAAGAACGTCGAGGAGACGGGCGCGCGGCTGCGGATATTACTTGGTCTCGAGGGTAGCGGTCCGCAAAAAGGCGACAAGGTGGGATCCTTCCTGTGGTCGGCTCTCTCGGATTTGTGGACGTACTCGGCAAATCGCGTTCCGGAAATCTCCGATTCCATTGTTGAAATCGACCGCGCGATGCGGCTCGGATTCAACTGGGAACTCGGCCCGTTCGAACTGTGGGACGCTGCGGGAGTAGAAGCAACTGTTGCCCGAATGAAGAAAGAAGGCAGGCCTGTCGCCGCGAATGTGGAAAAGCTTCTATCCTCCGGACATAAAGGCTGGTACGTCGACGACTCGAAATTACCTTCCGGCCGCAAGTTCTTCGATCTCAAGACAGACAGTTGGCATCCGGTACAAGTCCCAGCTGGAGTGTGGTCAGTTTCGGTTGCGAAAAAATCGAATGGTGTGGTCAAGAAGAATTCCGGAGCGTCCCTGGTCGATCTTGGCGATGGCGTGGGCTGCATCGAGTTCCACAGCAAGATGAATTCGCTTGGCGGGGACATCATCAGCCTGATTACGCAGACGCTCAAACCCGGCGGCCCTGGAGACAACTTCGATGCCTTTGTCATCACCAACGACGCGGCGAATTTCTCGGTTGGCGCGAACCTGATGTTGCTACTCATGAGCGTTCAGGAAGAGGAGTGGGATGAAGTCGATCTTGCGATTCGCCAGTTCCAGGGAATGACGCAGGCAATTAGGTTTTCGCCGAAACCCGTGGTATCCGCGCCGTTCGGATTATGCCTTGGAGGCGGCACGGAGATTTCGCTGCACACGGCCGCACGCCAGCCTCACGCGGAGCTTTATACCGGGCTGGTCGAAGTAGGGGTCGGCCTGCTTCCCGGCGGCGGAGGTTGCAAAGAGATGTTGCTGCGCGCGGTCGATAGCGCCTCGGCCGCGCGCGGCGGCAAAGGATCAGGCGATGCGCTTGCCGGCTCCATCGAAATGCTCGAAGCCATGAAGCGCGCATTTGAAACCATTGCAACCGCGAAAGTCGCAACCTCCGCGCACGAGGCCCGCCGTCTCGGTTTTCTCAATGAGGGCGACCGCATCACTATGAATCGCGAGAGAGTACTCTCAGATTCGAAAGCTCGCGCGCTCGAACTGGTTCGCGCGGGATACGAGCCGCCGGTTCCTCGAGAAGATATCCCTGCTCCCGGCGAGAGTCTGCTTGCCACATTGAAGATGGGAGTGCATCTCATGCGGCAGGGCGACTACATCACCGACTACGAGGTGAAGCTGGGGGGCAAGATCGCGGAAGTTTTGTGCGGAGGCGATATCACTTCCGGCCTGCCGGTAAGCGAGCAATATATTCTCGATCTCGAACGCGAAGCGTTCAAATCGCTGTGCGGCGAGAAGAAGACGCAGGAAAGAATTCAATTCACGCTCAAGACCGGCAAGACGCTAAGGAATTGAAATACCCTGCAAGTAAAAAAAATCGAAAATTCCGATCGCCAGATCGCGCGGAGGGTGTACACTTCGTCCGTCCCATTACAGTTCAGGAGGAAGCCATGCGATTCAACCGAAGCAGAATTTGGCTTGGCGGTTTGGCTGGTGGCGTGATCTGGACGGTGTGGAGCTTTGTGATAGGACAGTTCGTGGTTACGAATGCGCGCTACGTCGCCGCACAGAATGCCGGATTGTTCCTCAAAACTCCCCGTTATCCCTTCTTCGTGGCCCAGTGGATCGTACTCCTCTTTATTCTTTCAATCGCCGTGGCGCATCTTTACGCCTGGGCACGTTCTGGTTTGGGAGCCGGCCCCGGCACGGCATTAAAGGTGGGTTTCCTGGCTGGATTCTTTGCCGGATTTCCAGGAAACTTCGCGCAGGCCACCTGGTCGCCGGTCAGTCGCGCGTTGCCCTTCGGCTGGATGGTTGAAATGTGGATCGGTGCAATCCTCGCGGCTCTGGTCGCGGGCTCCCTCTACAAGGATCCGACGCCGGCGAAGTAGGGTCTGTATCGCAGCGGCTGGTCGGCGTTTCTTTTGCGTGCCGAGGCATCGCCTTAGTCTGATCCATCATTCGATGGCGCATGAAATCTACTTGATTGGCTCAACAAAGACTGCCGTGCCATACGCGAGCACTTCTGTGACTCCCTGCATGACTTCAGTCGCGTCGTAGCGCGCGGCAACCACGGCATTCCCGCCAAGCTCCGCGGCGTGGATCAGCATCAGATCGAAGGCTTCGCCGCGAGTCTTTTCGCAAAGATTCGTGAGCAGCGTAATGTTTCCGCCAACTAGCGTTTGCAGCCCGGCGCCAATAGTGCCGAAGATCGATCGCGATCGCACCACAATACCCCGCACCACGCCCAAGGTGCGAACCACTCGAAAACCATCGAGCTCAAATTGCGTCGTGACCATGTTGTGCGCGACCATCCGTCCGCCGCCGGTATAGCTGGTTGCCATAGACTGTATCCTTCTCTCTTCAATCACTCTACGTTGAGCAGATACTATAGCGCGAATTGGCCAGGATGCGAATAACGACAAGGACTTCTAACCTTCACTCCAGCATGGCCGTGACCAAGTATTCGTTGGCCGAGACATCATACTCAATTCGCAAGAGATTGGGCTTGCAACAGACCTGGCAATCCTCGACGTAACTCTGGTGTCGCCCCGCCGATTCATCGACGGTGGTTGGGTTCCATTCTCCACAGCCCGCGCATTGGAAACCTGCTTCCACAATAGTCTCGAACAGCTTAGCCCTATAATGATCGATTCGTATTCTTAACGTGGAGGATTCATGATTTCACGGCGGCGCTTTATTGAGGCGGGCAGTATGGCAGCGGGAGTCGCCGCAGCATCGCGTGCATCACTGGCGTTCGTTTCCGGCGACAACAAGGCGGCAAGTAATTCTCTTCCGCCCACGATTGCCAAACTGCAGTCACGCAAGAACGAAGCCGTGCCGATTACTCGTGAAGAACGCATTGCGCGCCAGCAGCGTGCACGCGAACTGATGAGCGAAAACGGTCTCGATAGCATCGTTCTGATGGAAGGCACTTCGCTGAGATATTTCACCGGTGTCCGCTGGTGGGGAGGCGAACGCCTGTTCGCGCTGGTGCTGCCGGCCGTGGGCGAGGCCTTCTATGTGTGCCCGGCATTTGAAGAAGGTCGCGCCCGCGAACAACTGGCTCAGGCTCCCGAAGGAGAACATCCCGATGTACGTACCTGGCAGGAGGACGAGAATCCTTACGACCGCGTGGCGCAAGGTTTGAAAGACCGAGGCCTCTCGACCGGCAAAATCGGAATCGAAGAGACTATCCGTTTCGTATTCTCGGATGGCATCGCAAAAGCCGCGCCCCAGACCGCTTTTATCAGCGCAACACAGGTAACTGCCGGCTGCCGCATGATCAAAAGTGCCTACGAAGTCGCGCTCATGCGGCTGGCGTGCCAGGTCACTTTAGCTGCATACGAGGCTGTATATCATGCTCTGCAGCCGGGCATGACTCAGCACCAGGTCGAGGATTTGATCTCAGCCGCTTACGATCGACTGGGTTTTCCCGGCGAAGCCAGCGTGGAAGTCGGAGAATATTCGGCTCTGCCGCATGGCTCGGCCACACCGCAGATCATCCGCGAGGGATCGACCGTGATGATCGATGATGGCTGCACCGTCGAGGGATATCAATCCGATATCACGCGAACTTTTGTGCTGGGCAAAGCCTCCGACAAGATGAAGAAAGTCTTTGAAATCGTGCATCACGCCCAAGCCACTGCCTTGGCAACCGCGCGTCCGGGACTCGAATGTGGATCGATCGACACCGCCGCCCGCAAAGTGATTACCGATGCCGGCTACGGTCCCG
>JASHTD010000503.1 GCA_030040725.1 Candidatus Sulfotelmatobacter sp.
TCTTTTCGCTTCCGCCTGACAGCGCTCCGCCGCCTGCTTTCAACGGCGAGCAAGCCATGCAATACGTAAAAGAAATCGTCGCTTTCGGACCCCGTCCGCTCGGCAGCGCTAATCACAAGAAAGTCGAGGATTTCATCCTCGCTCGCTTGAAAGGCGACGACGTCGAAAATGACGTCTTCACCGCCAACACTCCCGAAGGCAAGCTTCCCGTCCACAACATCCTCGCCAAATTTCCCGGCACGAAAGATGGCATCGTCGTCATCGCCAGCCACTACGATACAAATTATCCTCTGCGCAACACCTCGTTCGTCGGAGCCAACGACGGCGGCTCTTCAAGCGGATTGCTATTGGAACTCGCCAATCAATTCCGGGGAAAGAAGAACGATGGCTACAGCGTCTGGCTTGTCTGGGATGACGCCGAAGAGGCCATCAAGCCCGATGGCTCGGCTGGCCAGCCGATGGAAATGCCGTTCATGGATGACAGCCTCTACGGCATCACTCATCTCGCTCAGAAATGGCAGTCTGACGGAACCATCAAGAAAATTAAGGCCTTCCTTCTCGCCGATATGATCGGTGATGCCGATCTCAACATCGAGCACGACACCAACTCAACTCCCTGGCTCGAATCGGTTGTCTACGAAGCCGCCAGCCGCCTCGGATATCAATCGCATTTCTTCGCTCGTACGATGACGGTTGACGATGATCACATTCCGTTTGTTAAGCTCGGCGTCCCCTCCGCCGACTTCATCGACTTCGATTACGGCTACAACAACGTTTACTGGCACACCACCCAGGATACCGTCGATAAACTTAGCCCCAAGAGCCTGGAGATCGTCGGCGCCACCATGCTCGAGACGATCCGCATCCTCGGTAAAATGGAGACCTTTCCGCCGAAATGAGGGGCCATCAGCGCGTTCGGCTTGCACGCCTAAGTAGGCTGCTGAAAACTACTCGCCGTTTTGCTCTTTTCTCCAATTTCATTTCTAATGCAACCGACATGCAAATGCTCAAATCCCTGGGTTTGTGCCTCGTTCTCTGTGCCATTTGTCCTTTTTCCACCGCTCAATCTCAAACCGGCGACGCTAGCCGCATCATTCACATCGCCCTTCAACCTTCGCCGCTCCAAAGCAATCTCGAGCGCCTGACCGATGAAATCGGCGGCCGCGTCCCCGGCACTCCCGCCATGCAACGCGCCATCGAGTGGGGAGTTGATGCACTCAAAGCCGCCGGCGCCGATAGCGTCCACACCGAGGAATTCACCATCCCAAATTCCTGGGCTGAAGGCGCGACTGAAATGACCGTCAGTGCTAGAGGCGCACTCGACCCTCACGACCAGAAGCCCCTCGAAATCGAATTCCGTGTGCGCTGCGTGTCCATTGCCTGGGCCCCCGCGCTCACTCCCGTCACGCACGTGCCGGTCGTCGACGTGGGTAAAGGCACTCCCGCCGACTTCGCCAAAGCTGGCGACATCTCCGGCAAAATTCTTCTTGTCCACACCGTCGTTCTCAAAACCTGGGCCGATCTTTTCGCCGAATACGCGAACGCTCCGCCCGTAATCGATGCGGCGGTGAAGGGAAGAGCAATCGCCGTCGCCTTCATGGCCACCCGCGAGCACGATATTCTTTATCGTCACACCAACTCCGCCCAGGGCGAAATCGATCGCATTCCTCAAGTTCTGGTCGGGCGTGAGGATGGTGAGCGCGTAGCTCGCTTGCTGGCTGCAGGTCACCCCGTCTGGGCCGATCTCAGTATCCCCGATCACATCGGCGGACCAATCCAAACCGCAAACGTGGTTGCCGAAATCAAGGGCAGTGAAAAGCCCGACGAATTCGTGATCCTCGGCGCGCATCTCGATTCCTGGGAACTCGGCACCGGCGCGCTCGATAACGGCTGCAATGCGGCCCTCGTCATCGATGCGTTGCGTGCAATCAACGACTCCGGCTTGAAGCCGCGCCGCTCCATCCGCTTCATTCTTTTTTCCGGAGAAGAAGAAGGATTGCTCGGCTCGCGCGCCTATGCTCGCTCCCACCGGCCCGAACTCGACAACGCTGCTGGCGTCGTCATCTGGGATTCCGGCACCGGCAAAACCACCGGCTTCGCTGATGGCGGCCGCAACGATCTGCTCGCGTCCGCCAAGAGACTCATCGCGCCTTTGCGGCAATTCGGCCTAACCGAAGTGAAAACCGACATGGAGTCCGGCACAGACCACGTAGATTTCATGCTCGAAGGCGTTCCCACCTTTGTCGCCGATCAGGACGAAGCCAATTACCTGGTCAACTATCACGCCGTCTCCGATACTTATGACAAGGTAGATTTCGTGCAGCTCAAGAAAGACGTCGCGGAAGCTGCCGAGTTCAGCTTCGCGCTTGCCAATCTTCCTGACAAAATCGGGCCGCGTTATACCCGTGCCCAGATTAAACAATCGATTCACGATACTCACAGTGAACAAATGCTGAAATCTGCGGGCCTGTGGGACGATTGGCAGAACGGGCGCTTAGGCCGCGAGAAGTAAGAATGCCGATGTTTGATTTCCGACGGTAAAGCCCGGTGCTCTACGTCTGGATTCTCTTCAACATTTTTGCGCTGATCCTGTTGGCGCTGGATTTGCTTGTCTTCCATCGCCGCGGCCGCGTGATGCGCTCGCGCGAAGCCTTTGCCTGGAGTGCATTCTGGATTGCCCTCGCCGCCGCTTTTGCTGTGCTCATATTTTTTTGGCAAGGCGGCCAGGTCGCGCTCGAGTTCGCGACCGGCTACGTGCTCGAACTTTCGCTCAGCGTCGATAATCTCTTTCTTTTTCTTGTCATCTTCCGCTATTTCTCAGTTCCCGAACCATACCAGCACAGCGTTCTTTTCTGGGGAGTTCTCGGCGCCATGCTCATGCGCGCTGCGTTCATCCTCGCCGGCGTCGGCCTCATTCAGCGCTTTCACTGGATTCCCTACCTGCTCGGCGCCGTTCTGATCATCAGCGGCATCCGCTTTGGCTTTGTCGGAGGACATCACGTCGATCCCGGAAAGAATCCCGCCGTTCGTTTCTTGCGCCGATGGCTACCCGTGACCAACGATTATGAAGACGGAAAATTTTTTGTCCGCTCAGGCACGGCCGGCCCGACCATGCAGGGCGGCCAGTTGTCCCAAACAAGCCAGAAAAAGCCGCTGCTCTACGCAACCCCGCTCCTGATCGTGCTCATTGTCATCGAAACCACTGACCTGCTGTTTGCCATCGACTCCATCCCCGCGGTTCTTGCCGTAACACTCAACGCCTTCATCGCTTATACTTCGAACATCTTTGCGATTCTCGGCCTGCGCTCCATGTATTTCGCGATTTCCAGCCTCATCCGAAACTTTCGCTTCCTTCACATCGGCCTCGCCATTGTCCTGATTCTGATCGGCTTGAAGATGATCCTCGCGGATTACTTTATAATCCCGACGCTCGCAACCCTCACTGCAGTCGCGTTTGTAATTGCGGCATCGATCGTGGCCTCTATAGCTTTCCCGGCCAACCCAGGCTGAGCGCAAAGCCATCTGCGATCGGCGAACATTCACGTACTCGTGCGTTTCCGCATTAAAGTACCGCCAACTGTGACAGCTGGAGCTTGGCCTTGCATGCCGTGGCGCCCGATGGGGCTGCCGTTCCCAACAGGCATTTCAGGTGTGGAGCGAACATTAGGCGCAAACTTGCGCTATCGCCTGATAGCAACAGTTACCTTCCCAAGGCGCGATCCCAATCAAGGATATGGCTTGGGCTCAACCCTACGCCTTCGCTAAACATCGAGACGGGAAGCACGGCAGGTGGTCCGGGATCACGACATAGTGAAACCGAAACCACCATGGTGGATTGATTTGTGGTTAGCCATTGGCGGGATCGGTTGTGACTCCTACCCTGAGCGCGGAGGCGACATGAGCA
>JASHTD010000504.1 GCA_030040725.1 Candidatus Sulfotelmatobacter sp.
GCTTTTTTCTCCGCAATGGCAAAGCAGGGGGCGGGCCAATCCTTTCCCGAAATGGGGTTGCCCCACCCTTGTCGCGCTCTTTGCGACAGGGTGGGTAGAGGCTACAGATTACAATCTTTAGAATGCCCTTGAGGATGAAGGCGCTGAAGTCGAATATCCCCCGACGGCCCGCAGGCGCGAACTTATGAGCGGCCGAACGGCATGATCCCACCCTTCGCCAAAAGCGGGCGAAAGGGTGGGCAACCTGCTGGAAGTGGACACCGTTCGAGCCCCCGGGCGTCATAGCGTTCTGACCCGAACCGGGACGTTCAAGAATCAAAATAGTAACGCGTGGAGCCCGATGGATACTTTGAGCGGCTATTATTTGTGTTGATCATCGAACCGATGGTGGTAGCGAAGCGAAGTGGCGGGTTTGACGGAAACTGAAGAAATTCTCGCTTCTGTGGCTACGCAGCTGATGAGCGGCGAAACGGTAGCTGTTGGCGAGCAGAAGATTTGGGTGAAGCGAATCGGACGCGGGCGATTGCGCATGGTGGAGTTCCGGGTGAAGGGGAGGGTGCTGGAGGCGATTGAGCAGAATCCGGAGAAGCCGAGCCGCTGGGGACAATTAGCACGGGAGAAGCATCAGGTGGTGCAGTTTATGGATGCACAGACGCACAAGTACGTTGGCGTGTCGGTGGATGGGAAGGTGAAAGAGTATGCGAACAAGGGCGAGGATTACTGACGGTGTTTTGGAAAAGCAGATTCCTCCATCGTTTTCGCCCCGTGCGTTGCCGCAAGCGGCTCGGCATGAGAGGTACGTGAGACTGCGTTGGTGGTAGGGATTCTTCGACTTGCCGTCGCTGGCGCTCCGGCACTCGGCATGACAGCAGTACTTGTCGCCGACGAGTCTGCTAAGGAACGATGACGGCCTGACGGGCGCGTGGAGCGGATAGGGATTCTTCGACTCCGTACGGATTGCGCTTCGCGCATTCCATGCTCCGCTCAGAATGACAGACCTGGTTATTTCAGACTCGCTTACTTCAAATCCGTTTACTTGGCGAAGAAATAGTCGAAGGATTTTACGGCGGTGAACTCGTCATCTTTCACGTCGAAGACGGTATAGAGCTTAGTGACGTTGAGGATGTCCTGAACTTTCTTGGTGAGGTTGAGGAGCTTGAGGTCGCCGCCGGCGTTGCGGACGGCGGTGAAGCTGCTGACCAGTTCTCCGACGCCGGAAGAGTCGATGAAATCGACTTCCTGCAGGTTGAGGACGATTTTCTTTTTTCCGGCTGCGATCAGGGCGCGGATGGAGTCGCGCAGGCGTTCGGTTTCATGGCCGAGCGTGATGCGACCGCTAACGTCAAGAATGGTGACGTGGCTGACTTCGCGCGCTGAGATGTTGAAGCTCACAATGAACTCCCGCAGCGAGCGCCATGTTAGTGGGTGACAAGACGCAAGTCAATGGGAGGTCGCCGGCTTTGTTTACTCCATGGCGGAGCCGAGTGACTGGTAGCGGTATTTTTTTCCATCCCAGAAAACGACGGAGGACATCTGATCGCCTTCGGCTTGCCCTTCCATGTAGATGGCTAGTACGGTTTTTTTCTTTAGAGCCAGGCGTTTCACGGTGAGCGAAGTAAACGGCAAATTGATGAGAAGGAACTTCGGCTTATCTTTGTCGGAGCGCCAGGCTTCGGGGCCGACCCCGTGAACGATGAGAAGCACAATACCCTTGCGCTCGGGTTCCTCGGTGATGAAGCCCGAGGTCACCTTCACGTTGCCGTAGCCAAAATCGCTGTCGAATGGATCGGAAACGCGAAAACCATATTCGCCCTGATCGGCCATCGGGTTCTTGCAGCGGGCGGCGAGTACAAGGTCATCGATGCCATCGCCATCGAGATCGCCAACGAACTGCCCCGCGCCGGGGAGCAGCGAACAATTGTCGCCAAACTCTTTGTGTACGTAGTCGTTGGTAATGGCAGGCACGGGAGACTGCGCGCGTGCCGGCGGCAGAGGAGCGGGCTTCTTGTCGGCAGCGAAGGCAGAAGCGAGCATTAGTGCAGCGGGCAACACAACTGACAGAATGCGGAGCGAGTTGGCTTGGGAGTACGACATGACTCGAATCTACTCTCGATTTTTCACGGGAGCCTAGAGTCATTTGCCGTAACAGGTAACGAAGGTACCTAGGTCTTCCGGAAGTGCTCCCAGCCTAGGGGTCTCAATTCATGGCGAATTCCATCTCGATTCGTAAGAAAAATTTTGCGATGGCGTGTGATGTGGCCGATCGGCGTGATTGGAATGCTTGCGATTCGTGATGGGATCCGCTTACCGCGTGGTGCGGTGAAGAGCAGTTCGTAATCTTCACCGCCGTGCAGGGCGAGGTCGAGCTCGACCTCGTGCAGTGGCCTGCCGACGCTTGCCCGGGGTATTGCATTTGATTCGATTTCGGCGCCGACACCGCTTTCTTCGCAGATGTGAGCCAAGTCTGTGGAAAGACCATCGCTGGTGTCGATGGCAGCCGATGCGAATTTTTTTTCGCGCAGGATGCGGCCGAGCTTGATTCGCGGCTCGGGGAAGAAGTGACGTGGATAGTTGCGGGGGCTTAGTTTGCGCTTGGGATTTTTCCGCATCGCCAGAACGGCGGCGGCAGAACCGCCGAGTTCCCCGCTGACATAGATGCGGTCTCCTGGCCGAGCGCCGGAGCGAAGAAGAGCCTTGCCTTGGGGCACGGTTCCGAGGACGATGATGTCGGCGAGGATTCCGGAAAGAGATTCGGCGGTGTCGCCGCCGACTAGGGTTACTCCGTACTCTTCCGCGAGGCTCAGCAGGCCGAAGATGAAGCGGCGAACCCAGGCCTGGGGCACGTCGCGGGGCAGAGCAAGCGAGAGAAATGCGGCGAGGGGATTTCCGCCCATGGCGGCGATGTCGCTAAGACCGCGGGTGAGGCAGCGATGACCGACGGACTCAGGGGAATGCCAGTTGCGGCGGAAGTGAACGTTTTCAAGGGTGAAGTCAGTTGTAACGAGAGTATCGATGGGATTTTTCGAGTGCTCCGGCAGGCGCAGGATGGCGCAGTCGTCGCCAATGCCCGTGCGGATGGCGGAATTTTCGGCGCGCCCGGCAGCACGGCGAATTTCTGCGATCAGCGCTTTTTCGGGCGTGGGCATTGGAAACACTATAAAAGAGGTTGAGCAGTCCGGTTCGGATTTGGAACTTTTCCCACCGATATTTTTACTTTCTCCTTTTATTCGCCAGTGGGTGTATGTATAATCCGGCGCAGAGCAGCAATCATTTTGGCAGATGAAGGAGCCACACTCCCATGGCGGATGAACGCGGCAAGGCAATCGACCTCGCGGTTTCGCAAATCGAAAAGCAGTTTGGCAAAGGCTCGATCATGCGGTTGGGGTCGAAGGAAGCGATTGTGCCGATCTCGGTGATTTCGACGGGATCGATTTCGTTTGA